>JAPYSD010000463.1 GCA_029936705.1 Croceicoccus sp.
GTTCGGGGCCATCGCCCATTTCGAGCGGAGACTGATCTCCGAGCGAACCAGGGATGGGATCGCCGCCGCGCGCGCCAAAGGCAAGTTGCCCGGCCGTCAGCCGCTCGACATGTCCAAGGTACATGCCGCCATCAAACTGGTCGAAGCGAGCATCTCGCCGACAGAAGCAGCACGACAACTCGGCATCGGCCGATCGACCATCTATCGAGAAATGCGCCGCCTCGGCGTGGAAAGGCCCATCTGAATGTCCAGATCGAAATCGGCTCACGATCTTTCCGGCCTGATGAAATATGCGGATCGCGCGCCATGGGATGAGGCATTGGCCGAAATGCTGTCCGCGCATCTCGATCCGGCGAGCGAAGCGACCGGACTCGAGCCTGACGCCATATTCGAGATAATTGGCGATCACTGGCAAGGGCCGCTATGGGGCTGCGCCTTTGAAGATCTGCTTACGCAGGAACTGGAACCCGACGGTCGCAATCTGGTCGATGACTATCTCAAGCGCCGGGGCTGGAACGAAAAGGCGCCGAACAAGGCCTATATGCGCGCGTTACGCGATACGGTCATGTCGCTCTATGAGGTCAGCGAAGTCGTGCCTGGTCAGTCGATGACCTTGCGCGATCTGCTGCGCGACGTTGCTCCGGTGACGGTGCGCGAACACGGTGCAACCCAGACCCTGGTCAACTGGGACAAGATCGCCGCAAGGGTTGTCGACGTGAACGGGCGCCATGGCATTTCCGGAGCGCTGTTGCCGTTCAGCGCTGAGGGCGCCGTGCGAGTGGTCGAGGCATTTTCCCGACTTGCCGACGAAACTCAGGACACTGCGGAATTGGACCCGTCCGATCGGGACGCGCTTCTGGGAGCATCGGGACCGATGTTCACGAACATGTGGCTGCTCGACTGTCTGGGCAAGGCCATGCCCGGCAGCGCGCCGGATATGGTCAACGCCGACGGCGATGACCTGGTGTTCCACCGTATCGTTTTTCCGCTGGCGAAAGGCGTGGTCGGCAAGAGCCTGATCCGAAGGCTGAACGCGGCACAATGGCTGGAACCTGCCAGCGACAGTTTCTGGAACTGGCTGGCACCAGCGACGAAGAACAAGAAGCCGCAAGCGACCAAAGGCAAGCGGGCCTTCGTCACGACCATGGATGACGGCACGCCGGTTTTTGCCAATGTGGAACTGGCAGGGCGCAAGCTGATCGTCGAGGTAAACAGTGCCGCCCGCGCGGAGCGAGCAATTACCCAGATGGGCGAATGGCTTGGTGATTGCGTGAGCGCGCCTATGGCCGAAATCCGGACGCTCGATCAGGTTATGGCCGACGATGCCGCCCGCACGCCACAGGACGAGGCGCTGGATATTCCACCGCATGAAATGGAGCGCATCGTTCACGATATGCTGACCCGTGAATATACGAAAACGCTCGATGAGCCGGTCCCAGCCCTCAGCCACAAGACGCCACGCGTTCTGGCCTGTACAAAGGCGGGGCGGGTAAAGGTAGCCGACTGGCTCAAATATATCGAAAATGGCGCGGCAAAATCGGGCACCGCCGATCCGATGGGCACCTATGACTTTACATGGATGTGGGAAGAACTGGGGCTTAGCGACCTCCGGCGGTAACGGCCATCATGCGGTTCTTGAAATGTTCTCGCTTAGCGTTGTCTGGCGTACCTTCCACGCGATGCCCTCAAGAGGTTCTCGATATCGGCTGTGGCTGGGGCGGAATGGCGATCTACCTCGCCCGAAGAATGGATCTGAGCGTCACGGGCATCACGCTCAGCGAGGAACAGCTTGGCTTGGCACGTACACGCGCCGATGAAGCAGGCGTCTCCGATCGCGTGAAGTTCGAACTGATCGACTATCGTGACCTCGCCGCCAGCGGGCAGCGTTTCGATCGGATCGTCGGTGGGCATGTTCGAGCACGTCGGACGCCCGCAATTCGAGACATTCTTCCGCAGCTGCGCCAATATGCTTGCGGACGACGGGGTGATGCTGCTCCATACGATCGGCCGGATCGGCACACCGGGTACAACCGACGCTTTCACGCGCAAATACATCTTTCCCGGTGGCTACATCCCGGCTCTTTCGGAGACGGTAGCGGCGAGCGAAAAATATCGTCTCATTGCCAGTGACGTCGAAATGCTGCGGCTGCATTACGCCAGAACGCTGCGCGCATGGTATGCCAATTGCGAAGCCAACCGCGAGAGGATCGAGGTAATGTTCGATGCGCGGTTCTATCGCATGTGGATCTTCTACCTGGCCGGCGCCACGGCGGCTTTCGAAAATGGCGGAATGTGCAATTACCAGATTCAGTATTGCCGCGATCGGCGGGCTTTGCCTTTGACCCGCGGGTATATCGGCGAGGGGGAAGAGGCGTTGCGGGGCAGGTGAGAGCAGCCCACACGGGTCTCGCGCAACCGGTTTCGATCGAACAGGAAACCGTGCGGACACTAAGCCAGCTTATTCTATGCGACAGGTCTCGAAGATCTCTTTGGAGGGTTCGCAACCCTCAAACGATCAGCGGCGGAGAAGAACCCGGCGACCGGCAGGGATCGGCGGTGCCTGCTGAAATCCCGCTGCTCCGCCTTCCAAGCCAGCTTCGGGTAAGGATATCGCTGGCGATTTGAACGAGGAGAAATGCAAGCCACAGGAACCCTAAAATAACGGACATAGGTTGCCAAATGGCCCTATATGGCCAATACGATGCCATATAGGAGTATTATGATGACTGCATTTCAGCCTGTCGACACCGCAATTCGCGATTTTCGGCCCGTGCCGATTACCGATGACGAGGCCGCTGCGATGTTTCGTGCGGTGGTAAACCTGTTCGGAAAATGGGATGTGACCGACGAACAGGCGTCCACACTGCTCGACGTCCCCGTGCGGTCTTACCGCCGCTGGAAAGCGGACGGTGAACCCGGCCGGATCGACCGCGACGGCAAGGCGCGATTGTCCAACCTGATCGGTATTCACAAGGCGCTGCGCTATATGTTTCGTGAGACACGGCGCGCCCATGACTGGATCAAGGCACCCAATAGCGCATTCCAGGGTCGCTCCGCGCTCGATATCATGCTGGGCGGCGAACTGACCGATCTGATGCGGGTTCGCCGCTATCTCGACGCCGAGCGTGGCGGGTGGTGATCGATCCCGAAACGGTCCCGGTTTCCACTATCGAATGGCAAAGCGCGGTCCGTATCATCCGCAGCATCCACCCGCCGATCGATCTGTTCGAGGATATTGCCGATCCCGCCGACTGGCCGCT
>JAPYSD010000464.1 GCA_029936705.1 Croceicoccus sp.
CTACTGCGGCGGCGCCCCGGCGGAAGAGCCCTATGTGATGCTGAGCCAGATCGCGGCGCTGTACTACTTCGCCCACTTCCTCATCGTGCTGCCGCTGGTCTCCAGCTTCGAAACGCCGAAGCCGCTGCCGGGCTCGATCACCGAGGCGGTGCTGGGCGACAAGAGCGGAGCGCACGACCACGTGCCTCTGGGCACCACCAACGATGCCCCTGCGGGCCGTCCGGCCACGGCCTGAGACTGACGATACAAGAGAAAGACGCGTAAAAATGGCACGCCTTATTTCAATTTTCGTCGGCCTGGCCTTCGTCGTCGTGCTGGCCTACTCGTTCATCGTCGGCGCCTATACCGCCGCGACCGACGATGCGGCGCCGACGGCCGAGCACGAGTTCCACCTGCACCCGCGCGACGCGCATCTGCAGAGCGCGGGCTGGACCGGCACCTTCAACTACCAGCAGGTGCAGCGCGGCTACCAGATCTACAAGGAAGTGTGTTCGGCCTGCCATTCGCTGCGCCACATCGCCTTCCGCAACCTGTCGGAGCTGGGCTATACCGAAGCCGAGGTGAAGGCTGAGGCCGCCAGCTGGCAGGTTCCGGGCATCGATCCGAACACCGGTGAGCCGACGATGCGTCCGGCCCTGCCGACCGACACGTTCCCGCTGGTCTATGCGAACAATGTCGCGGCCGCTGCTGCGAACAACAATGCCGTGCCGCCCGATCTTTCGCTAATCACCAAGGCGCGTCACGATGGCGGCAACTACGTCTATTCGCTGCTGACCGGCTATGCGGACCCTGCCACCTATACGCATGACGGCAAGTCGCTGATGCAGGAGTTCCCGGACTTCACGACGCCGACCGGCCTGCACTTCAACCCGTATTTCCCGAACCTGAACCTCGCGATGGCGCCGCCGCTGACGGCGGACGGCCAGGTCACCTATGCCGATGGCACCAATGCCACGGTCGACCAGATGGCGAAGGACGTCGCGTCGTTCCTGGTGTGGACGGCAGAGCCCACGCTGCAGAAACGCCACCAGACGGGCTTCCCCGTGGTGCTGTTCCTGATCTTCGCGTCGGTGCTGGGCTTCCTCGCCTATCGCAACGTGTGGCGGAACGTGAAGCACTAAGAGCCACGCTCATGTGAACAGGAAGGGCCGCCGGCAACTGCCGCGCGGCCCTTTTTGCAGGTGGCGCCGGTTTTTGATGCGATCCGCGATTGACGACAGGCCATGCAAGATGGCAAGCAGCGCGTCGCCCAACGGCCTGAGCGGGCGGGTATAGCATAGTGGTAATGCTCTAGCCTTCCAAGCTAGCTAGAGGGGTTCGATTCCCCTTACCCGCTCCATCCGTTCCTGCGCGATCGCCGGTTGGTCTGCCACCGTCCTTCGAATTCTCAACTCGTCGCATTGCGCGTGCCGCGTGGTGGAAACCGCGCATTACGGCATTGGAAAATCGGCGCGATCCGTCTAGCGCACGCTGGCACATCGCGCGCATGGCGAGCGGGTGTCAGAGGTCGCTACCCTACCTTCGATTGCGCGGAACGCAGCTGGTACGGCAGGCCCGTTCGATTTGCTGAGCCCAGCCTTCCAGGAGTACACCCGCCCGTGTCCTTGCATGCCCTGTCCAAACAGTTGAAGTCCGCTGCTGCCACGATTGCATGCCTGGTTCCCGCCGTTCTCGCCGCACCGGCCATGGCGGCCGAGAATGATTTGGATGCGGTCGCACTTGCGGGGTTAGAGCCGGCACGACTGGTGGAGGATGCTCCCTTCGCGTTGGATAGCGAAGCGCTGGGGGCCGGCGAATCGCTGGATCGCATCGCGTCGCTCTCGCGGCCTTCGGCATCCCTGATGCTGCCGGTCGATTTCGATGTTGCGACCATCGCACCCGATGCCCGCCTGGCCTGGATGCGTGCGAAGCTTGCCAGCCAGGGCATAGACGTAGGCGCCGAGCCGGAGGGCGAGCAGACCTCGCCCGAGCTTGGACTGAACGACACGGCGATGGGTCCGGCATGGACCGATCACGTCCCCAGGGAATTTGCCACCCATCGAAGTTTCGGCAGCCAGGTCGGTTCCATCAAGACGGAACTGCTGCTGTTCGCGGCCTATTTCTCGATGCAGAGCGGCAAGAAGCTGTTCCGCGAGACGACGAGCTTCCATTTCCATGACGAGGGCTGGTTCGGCAAGAACACGGGCAGCCTGGGTCTGGACAAGATGCTGCACGCGTTCGACACCTATCTGATCGCCGAAATCCTGCACATGCGGCTGCACAAGAATACCAATGCCTCGGAAGGGGACGCGGTTACCGCTGCGATCCTGGCCTCGACGTTGATGGCCTTGAACGAGATTTCGGACGGTATCGAGCCTGACAGTGGCTATTCGATGCAGGATATCACGATGAATACCGCGGGCGCGCTGTTTTCTGTCTTGCGCAATACCGTGCCCGGCATGCGTGAGAAGGTGTCGTTCAAGGTCGAGATCGTGCCCAACGACGACTTCTACAGCTATCGCGGCAAGAAGCACTACGAACAGCAGCGCTACCTGTTCTCGCTCAAGGGGCGCGGGTTCAAGGCGCTGGACGAAACGCCGTTCCATTACCTCGACTTGCAGGTCGGCTACTACGGCTCCGACTTCCTGAAGGAAGACATCGCGGCCGGGCTGGAGCCGAAGCGGCATGTCTTCGTCGGCGTGGGTCTGAACCTGGGCGAGATCCTGTTCGGCAAGACCAAGAAGACGGGCTTCGCGAAGGGCGCGGACCTTTTCCTCGACTACATGCAGTTGCCCTACACGTCGCTTCGTATCGATAACTATGGCGAGTTGAGCTACTGACGGCGAAACGTCCGGCGGTCAGCCGGTGATCGTGCCGATCCCGGCGGGTTTCCACGGCTGACCGATCTGGCGGCGGAACCTGTCCCGGAACTGCCACAGCCAATCGACCCGGCGCGGGGCAATCCATTCGTGGCTTAGCGGATCCAACCCGGTCCACGGCTGGAACGGGTTCCGCCGCAGGAAGCTCCAGACCTCTACCCGGCACATGTCGGCGGGGGAGGGGCCGCGGGCATGAAAGCCCAGCGTGTCGGCAATCATCAGCGTGTTCGCGGGAACCGCCAGTTCCCTCGCCGGCGGCAGGCCCAGCATCTTCAGATCACTGTCGGAAATCCGGAAGCTGCCCCTGCGCGACAGCCTGTCACCGCCGCCCGTGCTGGCGGCGATGGCCATGGCTTCTTCCCACGCAAGCCGCTCCGCCGTCATCCGGTGCGATCCCGGC
>JAPYSD010000465.1 GCA_029936705.1 Croceicoccus sp.
GCTGCGGCCCGGCCAGCGCATCGCTGCGGTCAATGCCGCAGGCGAACAGCTGCTGGGCCAGAGCGCGCGCCGCCTGATCGGCAAGCCGCTGAAAGCGCTGGTCGATTTCGGCGAGGCGCGGCTGATGACGATGCTGGCGGATACCGAGGTCCAAATCAACGCCCGCGACATGACCGCGCGCATCGGCAAGGCGGGCGCCACGCGGGTCCATGTCATCGTTTCCCCCGTCGCGGGATGGGAGGGGTGGCAGACGCTGACCCTGATCGAATCCGCGGAAGTAGAGGGGTTCGAGGAATCGGGTATCAACACGCACGAGGAAGCCGGCCTGCGCGCGCCCGAGATACTGGCGCACGAGATCAAGAACCCGCTGGCAGGCATCCGCGGTGCCGCGCAATTGCTGGGCCGCAAGGCCAAGGCATCCGACCGCGCCCTGACCGAACTGATCGCGGACGAGGTGGACCGTATCGCCTCGCTGATCGACCAGATGCAGAGCCTGTCGAGCCGTTCGGCGGTGCCGGCGGCGCCCGTCAACCTGCATGTCGCGATCCGGCGGGCAACCGCGGTTCTTGGCGCGGGCGGCCATGACAATGTCCGCATCATCGAGGAATTCGATCCGTCGCTTCCGATGGTACTGGTTAATTCCGATGCGCTGCTGCAGGTCCTGCTCAACCTGCTAACCAATGCAGCCGAAGCCTGCGCGGGCGAGGATGCGCCGCAGGTGACGATTCGGACCCGCTTTGCCAGCGGCATCATGCTGCGGCAGGCAGGACAGGCGCAGCCGATCCGCTTGCCGATCGAATTGAGCATCACCGACAACGGGCCGGGCGTAGATCCCGAACTGCGCGATCATATCTTCGAGCCGTTCGTCTCGTCGAAAAAGCAGGGGCAGGGGCTGGGGCTGGCGCTGGTTCGCAAGCTGGTGCGCGACATGAACGGCCGGATCAGCCACGAGCGCGACGAAAGCCGCGACCTCACGCATTTCCGCGTGCGCCTGCCCATGGTGGAAACCCGCCGCGAACCGCAGGACGACACCGCGACGGGATCGATGTCATGAGCGATCCGGTCCTGCTGGTCGAAGACGACATTTCCATCGCCGTGGTCATCACGACCGCGCTGGAGGACGAAGGGCTAAAGGTCGTGCGCTGCGACAGCGTGGCAGAGCGTGACCGGCTGCTGGCGTGCGAGCGCTATTCCGCTCTGGTCACCGATGTCGTGCTGAAGGACGGCGACGGAATCGGCACGCTGGACGACGTCCGCAGGCAGCAACCGAATCTGCCCGTCATCGTCGTATCGGCGCAGAACACGCTGGATACCGCCGTTCGCGCCAGCGATACCGGTGCCTTCGAATATTTTCCCAAGCCTTTCGACCTGGACGAGCTGGTAAGGGCGGTCACCGCCGCCATCGGCAATGCCGAGGCTGAGGCAAAGCCGCTTGAGGGCGAGGGCGAAACGGCGCTGCCCCTGGTGGGACGCTCGAACGCGATGCAGGCGGTTTACCGCATGATCACGCGCGTGCTGCGCAATGATCTGACCGTGCTGATCCTGGGCGAATCGGGCACCGGCAAGGAACTGGTTGCAGAAGCCATCCACAAGCTGGGCCAGCGTTCGCGCGGGCCCTTCATCGCGGTCAACACCGCGGCGATCCCGGCGGACCTGATCGAATCCGAACTATTCGGACATGAAAAGGGCGCCTTCACCGGTGCCTTCGCCCGCCATATCGGCAAGTTCGAACAGGCGCGCGGCGGCACGCTGTTCCTGGACGAAATCGGCGACATGCCGATGCAGGCGCAGACAAGGCTGCTGCGCGCGCTGCAATCGGGCACGATCCTGCGCGTGGGCGGCCGCGACGAGGTTCCCATCGATGCCCGCATCATCGCAGCTACCAACAAGGACCTTGCCCCTCTGATCGAGACGGGCCGCTTCCGCGAGGACCTCTACTACCGCCTGAACGTGGTGCCTATCCAGCTGCCGCCCCTGCGCGACCGCGGCGATGACGTCGATGCGCTGGCCGCGCATTTCCTGGCGCAGGCCGCGCGCGAAGGCTTGCCCCGCCGCAACCTTAGCAAGGATGCTGCCAGCCTTCTGCGGGTGCAGCCGTGGCGCGGGAACGTGCGCGAATTGAAGAACTTCATCTATCGCCTGGCCCTGCTGGCGCGGGAGGAGATCGTCGACCGGACGGCCGTGCAATCCCTGCTGGCCGACGAGGCCGCCACAGCGCCGCCTTCGCCCAATGCGATCGTTGCCGATGGCGGCAGTTACAACGATCTGGACGGTGCCTTGCACCGCTGGCTTGCCGCCAATGCGCCAGAGCCTGGGCAGATCTATGCCAGGGCGATCGCCGCTTTCGAAAAGCCGCTGCTGACCCACATGCTCGATACGACCGGCGGGAATCAGCTTCGCGCGGCACGCATGTTGGGGATCAATCGCAACACTTTGCGCAAGCGGTTGGACGAACTGGGCATCGATCCGGAGCAATTCGCCACTCGCGTGCGCGGTTGAGACACGCTGGGGCCCGTTTATTGACGCGTCTGGTCGCATTTCGGCCCTGCTTTATCCCCCGTAGCGCCGCGCCCACTTGAAATTGCGCAACAGCGCTGTTGTATTCCGGCAACGATGCACTCCCAGAGCCATTCTTCCGTTCAACCAGGCGAAAACCTTGACGGCGATGCCGACGGGCAGGGCGCGGCTGGCGGCAATTACCCCGGGCGCGACTGGCAGAGGCTGCTGCGGCGGGCCGGGATCGTGTGGCACCGCTCGAACGGGTTCGCGGTGCTGGAAATTGCATGCGTCGTCGCCATCGCGGTCACGGTCATCTTCGGCTGGCTGGCGCTGGACGGGCGCGCTGACGGAGCGCTGCTGCCGACTGCAACCACGACCACGCTGCTGGTGGTGACGCTTGTGCCCGGCATGGGGCTGATGGTGCTGATCGGCAGGCGGCTGGCGTTGCGCCGCGCCCGGCGGCTGACCGGGTCGACGGGCCGGATGCATGTCCGTCTGGTGTTCTTCTTCTCGCTGCTCGCTGCCGTCCCCACGCTGCTGGTGGTGGTGTTCGCATCGTTCCTGTTCCAATCGGGCGTGGAGTTCTGGTTCTCAGATCGCTCGCGCGGATTGCTCGAGGATGCGAACGAGCTTGCGCGCGGTTACTACGAGCAGAACTTTCGCGATATCGGCGACAATGCGATCGCCATGGCCGACGATATCCGCTTCTACCTCGACCGTGCACCGATCACGAGCCCGGAGTTCGCCGAAGCCTATACG
>JAPYSD010000015.1 GCA_029936705.1 Croceicoccus sp.
GAATTGACCAATATCACATCTGGTAATCAACCCGAGCGGAATTCCAAAGGGCATGCCGTCCGACCTTATACGCCGGCCAGGCATTTAGGATCAGTCGCCAAAGCCCACTTGACCGCAGATAAACGCGGGGCGCATGAGGCAGGCCGCTGCCCTTTCAGTCTCGTGCCGGCGATCGCGAAGATGCACCCTGCCCCCTCGCGCGCAGGTTGGCCTTGTTTTCAAAGTTAGAGAGTTGTGAACGAGATGAAACACGAGGGACATGCGGCATCGACCGGGACCCAAAGCAGCAAGAGCGAATCTGCCATAAGTCTCGCCGGTGGCGTGGCTATGGGCACGGGGGTCATGATCGGCGCCGGAATATTTGCCCTAACCGGTCAGATCGCACAGTTGGCCGGGCCGCTGTTCCCGCTTTCCTTCGTCGTGGGAGCTATCGTGACGGCGCTTGCGGCCTATAGTTACATCAAAATGTCGAACGCCTGGCCATCGTCTGGCGGCATCGCGATGATCTTGCAAAAGGCCTATGGTCCGGGCGTCGTGGCGGCCTCTGCCTCACTGCTCATGGCGCTCTCGATGGTGATCAATGAAAGCCTGGTAGCCCGTACCTTCGCTGCTTACGCCCTGCGTCCGTTCGGCCAAGAGGAGAATGCCCTTTTCCTGTCTATACTCGCGCTAGCTCTGATCGTCTTCGCCTACTTCGTAAATGCGTCCGGCAATCGTTCGGTGAGCGGCTTTTCGCTCATCATGTCCGTGATCAAGGTCGGCGGCATCGTCGTTTTCGCAGTGGCGGCGATCTGGGCGAGCGGTTTCTTTTCTGGCGCTTTTTCCGAAGACATTTCGCAAACCGGTGGCGGCGCATTTCTGGCATCGGTGGCATTTTCCATCCTCGCCTTCAAAGGCTTCACGACCATTACGAACAGTGGCGGCGATATTGTTGATCCGCATCGCAATGTTGGTCGCACGATCGTCATCTCGATTGTCATCTGCGTGGTGACGTACCTGCTCGTGGCACTGGCTGTCGGAGCAAGCCTGACGATTGGCGAGATTGCCCAAGCGCGCGATTATTCTCTGGCCGCCGCCGCCAGACCGGCGCTGGGTCAACTGGGCTTCTGGTTCACCATCATCATTGCACTATCGGCAACTACCTCGGGGGTGATCGCCAGCGTGTTCGCGGTCTCGCGCATGCTGGCGATGCTGACTGACATGAAGATGATCCCGCACAGTCATTTTGGCATGAAAGGCGGAATACGAAGCCATATGCTGGTCTACACGGTCGTGGTAGCCGGCTCGCTAGCGGTGCTGTTCGATCTGTCGCGCATCGCTTCCCTCGGGGCGTTTTTCTATCTGGTCATGGACATGCTGGTGCATTGGGGTGTCTACCGGCACCTACGAAAGGAGATCGCTGCAAAAAGCTCCGTTCTGCTCGCCGCGATTGCAGCCGACGGTGTTGTTCTTGCTGCCTTTACTGCCACCAAACTCGACACCGACCCGCTTATTGTTGGCATCGCTGCGGCCCTCATCGCCGCTGTTTTTGCTCTTGAAGCTCTCTTCCTGCGTCGAATAGGCAGAAAGGATGAGAAACCCGGGTCGAAACTAAGGTGAAATCCACCACCGGCCCGGATGACGAGACGCGGCTGATCCCCGATGAAGCACGCATCTTTTTATTAGATGGTGATGGGCTCCAAGTTCATCCCCGCTGCCTCCGAAGCGGCCGACTTGCTTGATGCGCCGCTCGAGGTTTTATCGGCCATGCGTGATCGGCAAGGATGCACTGCTGTCCGGCTCCAAGCTTCAGGATGCGCTGGCTCTCACCTCCCGCGGTTTCAGGTATCCGCCCGTCTTGATAGATTGCTTCCTCAATCCAGGAGTTTCGACATATGACAGAGCAAAAGAAGAGCGCCGCGGTTTCGCGATGGGAAGATGAGGGCGGGGCCACGCCGTGCGGCCCTCAGGAAGCTTTGGCAGCAGCTTGCGACGAATGGGATATTCCCGCACTTTCCGATGCCGAGATCATCCAGCTGCGCATCCGGGTAATCGCATTGGAAAATATTGTGCTAAGTGTGCTAGCCAAAGCCACTGACGAACAACTGACGCAAATTGGCGAGATGGCGGAATTCATCACCCCGCGTCCCGGTGCCAGGCAACATCCCCTCACCATTCATGCCGCGTCCCAGATGACCCAGCTCGTGGAGCGCGCCAAACATTTTCGATCGTAAGGATACGAGCGCAATCTGCTAGCCAATCACATCAAATTCGTGCGGTGCGCAAGCAAGAATCGCGGCCAGTTTGCGCTCGGGTCACAGGAAGCCCTTTGGCAGTCTATCGCTAAAGTAGCGGTAGCGCTCTTTGTGTCAGACGATTCGCTGCAACTTGTTCGGTAAAAGCCCCGTAAGCAAGGCGCGATCCCTCCGCGGGGAGGCGAACCGCGCAAAATCCCTCCAGGACTTCATTGGGTCCATCCCGCAGGGCCGCGGCTTGCAGTCCAAGCGCGGTATCTTCGACGAAGGCGCGCGCCGTCGATTCCGTAATCGCGTCCTTGACGGACCATCTCTCCCAGCGGACGATATGTTCGTTCAGGCGATTGTTTGCGCCGCGCGCGGCACCGAATTCCGCGATCCCCATCTGCATCAGAGCGTGATAGGCGGGGTGGAACTCAACTTCGTCCAGGCGCTGACCGAAGCGGTCAAAACCTTTAAGGGTTGGCGGGTTCTCATTGGCGAGCCTACCAAGCTCCAGCGTCTCGGCCCGGCCCACCAGTTCGCCGAAGGCGCCCAGACGGTCCTTGTGCAGCCCCGCTCCAGAACCGGATACACCATCCTGAATTGCCCGGTCGGCGTCAAAAGCATTGAAATCGACGAGCGGCGGCGGCTGATTGCTGACCTCGTGGGTTTCGAGTGCTGTAAGGGGACGATAGGGTACCATGACAACAAATGTGCATCTCGCGCGAGCGGTCATCAAGGTCGGATTTCGCATCTGTGCTTGCCGACCAATGTTGTTGAAATATTCCAGGAGCCGCCGCGTCCTTGGAGATAACCCCCAAAATGCCGCCAGGAGACCCGATGCAAGACAAGTCAAAAGCGCTCCAGGCGGCGCTACGTGCCAATTCCGTGTGTTCCTGCATTACGCTCGACCGGGACATGCTCGAGGCCACATTGAACAGCCAGACCGGACGTGAAGGTTTCGGGGAGCAGTTGGCGATCTCGCACCCGCACCTGTTCGCGAACTCGCCGGTGTTTATCGCGCCGGAGACAGTGACGATGATGGTACGCGTCGTCACGGCGGTGGAGACCGCCGCAGCCCTCGCGCAATATGGTGAGGCGGTGCAGAAGTGGGCACCGCCCAGCTCCGCCCCCGATCTGGGACCTGCCGGTGCGCTGATGGGGTATGACTTTCATCTTTCCGAATCCGGACCGGTTCTGATCGAGATCAATACCAATGCCGGGGGCGCGTTCCTCAACGCAGCCCTCGCCAGGGCGCAGCGTGCCTGCTGCTTCGGCTCCGATGGCTCGAATGGATCAGTGGAGGATTTTGGACCGGCGATTGCGAGAATGTTTCGCAGCGAGTGGTTACGCCAGGGCCGCACTGGGACACCCGAGACCATTGCGATCGTCGATGACGCGCCCCTTGATCAGCATCTCTATCCGGAGTTTCTGCTCGCCAAGGCAGCGCTCGAGCGTCAGGGAATTTCGGCGGTCATCGCGGATCCAACGGCTTTTGAGGCTTCCGGCGGTGAACTTTTTGCGGATGGCTGCAAGATCGATCTGGTGTACAATCGTCTCGTCGACTTTACCTTGGAAGAGCCGGATCATTCCGTCCTCAAGGACGCTTATCTGAATAATCTGGCAGTGGTCACGCCCAACCCATACGTCCACGCCATGCTGGCCGATAAGCGAAACCTCTCGCTCTTGAGCGACCCCGCGCTCCTGACCCGCTGGGGCCTGGCAAAAGAGCAGACTGAGGTTCTTGCGACGACTATTCCCGCTACCACTCTGGTAACACCTGATAACGCCGCGTCGCTTTGGGCGGAACGTCGGCATCTCTTCTTCAAGCCGGCGCAGGGATATGGCAGCAAAGCCGCCTATCGCGGTGCCAAGCTCACCCGCAGCGTCTGGTCACAGATCCGGGACGGTGACTATATCGCCCAGCAATACGCGCCGCCGAGTCTTCGCAAGGTCAAGTATGATGGAGAGGCTGTGGACCTCAAGGTCGATGTGAGGCTCTATACCTACGCTGGTTCCGTATTGTTGAAGGCGGCGCGGCTATACAGGGGGCAGACGACCAACATGCGCACACCGGGTGGCGGTTTTGCGCCAGTCCTGGAAGTCTGAATTTTCACTGAATCCTCTTCGTGCTCGCAAGTTGTGATGTTCGCTCGGGAAGGCTTCCGGCTGTTCGGATGGGTATGAGCGGCCATACCCGCCCGCTCGCTACGCGTGTTGGCCCCGGCAGCGGCATTTCGACAGCGAGCGATGAGTGGGAGTTCGGCCCTCGGTAAGGGATCCCGTGCCCTTGTCAAAAGCGGCGTCTCGAAGGTCCACAGCGCTGGACAGGGACGGTGTGTAAGATCGGATCGAGTGAAACGTCAAAGACAACAAGGAGTGCTTTTTGATCCAGCGCAAGCGCTCGATTGCAACCGGACCAGGATGATCAGATGAAGTCGGTTTTGCTCCACATAAACCAGGATCCTGGCCAGGCCGCACGGTTAGCTGCTGCCATGGAAGTCGTTCGCGCCCACAACGGGCAGCTGATCTGTTTGCAGGCAACCCCTCTCGATGCGTATTTCTTTGTCGGCGATCCGTTTGGAGGGTCATACGTTCCTTCCGGCATCTTCGAGACTTTTCGCCAAAACGAGAAACTTGAACAGGTGCGGATCGAAGATACGCTCAAACGGGAGGGAATCGATTGGCAATGGCTTCACGCCGAGGGATCAGCGGCTCAGACCATCATCGAACACGCGAAGTTTGCCGACCTCGTCGTTCTAAGCCAACCCGAAGAGAAGGAAACAATTCTCCCGCGCAGGGCGCCGCTCGCCGCCGACGTGGCGCTCCATGTTCAATCGCCCGTACTACTCGTGCCGGCTGCCGGGCAACGCTTTACCAACAGCAGTGCTGCCATGATCGCCTGGAATGGCTCCCCAGAAGCTGCCAACGCCATCCGGCAGAGCCGTTCGCTTCTGCGCGCCGCGCCCAAATTGCATATCGTAAGTGTCAGCGAGAAGGGGGAGAAACCTTCTTTGGACGATGTCCGCAATTATCTGGCGCGATATGGTGTCACCGCCGAAAGTCATGATTGGCCGCTCGACGGAGACACCGTGGCCAATGCGCTCATTGCGGCCGCAGCGAGTCTCGAAGCAGAATATATCGTGCTCGGTGCCTATGGCCATTCACGACTCCGCGAAACTGTTCTGGGCGGCGTCACCCAGGATCTTATCACGACGAGCCCCGTTCCGCTGATTCTCGCGCACTGATATGATCGGCGTACGGGCCCCGCGATATGCACATGGTTTCTCCTTACCAGCCCCTCAAGCAAGGGGTAGTCAAGGGAGGCGTCGGCAATGACCCCTGTCCAGCTCGTTCCCCGCTCGGTGGCCAAGGTCTGGGGTCGCCGTCAGCCTGGCTTCGGATTTGCGCAGGCAGCAAGCGGCGACGATCCGATCGGTGAAATCTGGTTCGAAGAACCCGACCACCGCTCAGGCGCCCTTCTTGTCAAATACCTGTTTACGAGCGAGCGGCTCTCTGTCCAGGTCCATCCAGACGATGCCGAAGCGCGAGCGCTCGGACATCCGAGGGGCAAAGACGAATGCTGGGTGATCCTGAAGGCTGAGCCGGGTGCGCAGATCGGCCTGGGGCTGAAGGCAGTTGTCGCCATCGACACCCTGCGCCTCGCAGCGCTCGATGGAACCATAGAGACGATGCTTGACTGGCGCGAGGTGAGCCCCGGCGACGTCTACTATCTGCCCGCAGGAACCATCCACGCGATCGGTGCGGGAATTACCCTCATCGAGATCCAGCAAAATGTCGATCTTACCTACAGGATGTACGATTATGGCCGTCCGCGCGCCCTCCATTTGGAAGCAGCGCTGCGCGTGGCACGCCCCGAACCCTGGCAGGCTCTCACACAACCATACGTTCTTGCCGATGCTCGCCGGATAGTCGCCGAAGGACATAAATTCGTGGTCGAGCAATGGAGCGGCGCTCGCGCCGGTACACTCGCGCCCGGCACAGCGGCATGGATTGTACCGCTTTCAGGACACGGACGTATAGGTGATGCCCCCGTGGAGCCGGGCCAGGCATGGCTGGCCGATGAGCAGCATTCCCTCGACTACAATGGCGAACTGCTCGTTGCCTATCCGGGCAGCAAGGTGACTGAGGGCCTCTGGGTGTCGTCCCGTTGAATAAGCCGAATTGAGCAGCGCAGTGCCCTATTATCAATCTTGCCAGCCACTTCACTTGGATCGGCATGCGGAACCCTGATCACGAACCGGGTCTCTATCGGGCTCGGCTTTCGTTCCTAGATAGACGCCTATGCCGGCGAGGACCACGCCGATCATCACCATGAGAGTGAGCGGCTCGGCGAAGAAAAGGGCTCCGATCGTAATGCCCAGAAACGGCACGAGAAAACTGAACACGTTCGCTTTTGAAAGAGGCATCGAGCGCAGAGTCGTTTGCCACAGCCAGAAGGCGAGTGCTGTCCCTGGAAGTGCAAGCCCTACGAGCGAAACTATGAAGCCCGGCGACCAGACGACAGCACGTGGATGTTCGGTCAGCACGGCGATTATCATCAGCGGAATGGCGCCGATCAGCAATTGAAGGCCCATCGCCATCGCCGCGTCGACCCGGTTGGCAAGCTTCCTGATTGCGACATTGCCAGCGGCAACACCGAGCGCGGCCAGGAGCACGTACATCAGGCCAAGTCCGGTTGAGCGCTCGTTGCCGGCGAAGACCTGGGGGGCAGCGACGATGATGACGCCAAGAAAGCCGATCAGCAGGCCGGTCCATCCGCGCAACGCAAGGCGTTCCCCGATCAGGCCGTATGCGAGTACCGCGGCGAAGATGGGTTGGGTATTGGCCACGACGGTCGCCAGGCCGGGAGCGACAAATTCGGCTGCATGGAACATCCCGAAGTAACCCAATCCGGTCATGCCAAGTCCTGCAAGCGCGATCCACCCCCACTCCGCCCTGTCTTTCGGGAAGGGTTTGCCCAGGCAAAGCGCGACCAGAAGCAGCGCCGACCCTGCCGTAACGGCGCGAAGACTTGCGAAGGTCAGATGCGGGGCGAAATCGAGCCCGATCGTGATCAGCGGGTAGCATGAGGCCCAAAGGACCATCACGAGAATGGCAGACAGCCTCGGCGGAATCAAAGCGTCATCGACCGGACGGTGTTCAGGGTATTGCATCGCCGCACAGGATACAGAGCTACCCCCACATTGGGGGTCCTCTTTGGGTACGCGCAAACCGCATCCGCGGTGCAGCAGCACGCTGCTGGCCCAAATTCGATCGTCTGGAATCCACCGCTTGTCCTGCGCTCAGCGCCAACCAATACCAAAAAACCTGCCCTCACTCCATAGTGGCAAGTAGCCGGTCGATGGGGACGGTGGCAAATGTCGTGTAACTATCCGCAATTGCGTAGGGAAGAAGAAGCACCCCGTCATGCACCAGGCTGCCGCAGCTATAGACAACATTGGGCACATAGCCTGAACGTTCATCCGCTTGGGCACGCAACAGCGGTTCGGGGGTGCGCGCCAGAAGTCTGGAGGGATCTTTCTTGTCGAGCAGGCACGCACCAATGGCGTAGTTTCGTACTGCACCGACGCCATGCGTGATCACGAGCCAGCCTTCGTCCAGTTCGATAGGCGAGCCGCAATTGCCGATCTTGATGAACTCCCAGGGATAGCGCGGCGAGACGACAGTGACGCTTTCGCCCCAATGGTGAAGATTGTCTGAGAGCGCCAGCCAGATGCTTTCGTCGTCGTGGCGGCACAGCAGTGCGTATTTCCCGTCTATCCGTCTCGGGAAAAAGGCGAGGCCCTTGTTGTTAGCCCCCGGTCCTTCCATTCTGTGGAGATTGAAGGTTCTGAAATCGTCGGTTGTGAGAAGTTCCGGCGCGATGGCCCGGCCGTCATAGGCAGTATAGCTGCCCAGATAGCGCGATGAGCCATCATCCTCGACAAAGCGAACCAGGCGCAGATCTTCGATGCCGTTGCGTTGCTGCGCCGTTACCGGGAAGAGGACACGTTCGGAAAGATCATCGCCTTCGTTGCAGACGATCCGGATGCTCCCATCGCTAGCGGATGGATTGGGATCCCGCTCGAGCCGGTGCGCGACGACCTGGCGGCTTGGCGCATCGATGGTGAGTCCGGTTTTGATATTGTAACTGCCGGTCCTGAACGTGACGGACGAAATATGCCCCTCCCCCACGCCGCGCAACGATAGCACAAATCGTAGGCTGCCTGGCGGCAGACCCGTCTGATCGGGATGCGGGACGGCACTCGGATTAAAAAGCGCCGCCGCCTCGTAGGAATATTCCTGGTGAAAGAACGCGCCGATGAGCAACGCCTGTTCACG
The DNA here is from genome assembly GCA_029936705.1 of Croceicoccus sp. GTDB lineage: Bacteria > Pseudomonadota > Alphaproteobacteria > Sphingomonadales > Sphingomonadaceae > Croceicoccus. The sequence goes on from JAPYSD010000015.1 coordinate 8,562, forward strand.
CGTAGCGGAGCATTTCGCGATGATGCGACCGTTGATCTCCTCGAAGCGCGCCAGCAAGAGTTTCTCGACGAAGTAGCTGCGGTCTTCGAAAGGGAGCAATGTCTGCGCAAGGTAGGCCGAGACGGCTGCATGGTCCATCGAGAGCACCCTGTCCACGATGCGCTGCAGCCGCGAGCGTTCCGGCATGGTCAGGGCAAGGGGATCGTCAGCCGGGAAAAACGGCCGAATGACGACCCGCGATGCATCGGGATGCAATTCGACCGGCAGCCGCTTCATGATCCCGGGCTGCCCGCCGCGCGATCCAGTCGCTAATGATGGATTGCGCGTCATACGCATTCGCCCACGCGCAGCGGGACGGTTTCGGATTCGACGCGCTCGTTGAGCGCCTCATCCGCCCAGTGCGGATGCCCCTTCCGCGGATCGGAATAGAGATAGTCGCGCGTCAGGGGAACGGCGTCGCGCTCCTTGGCAAGCTGTACCTGGAATACCATCAGGGTTCCGTTACGGAACATCATCTCACAGGCAGCGAGATAATATTCCCACATCCGGCAGAAGCGTTCGTCGTAAAGTGCGTGCGCCGCGGCGCGCCGCTCCTGGAATCTCTCGTACCAGTGGCGCAGCGTCTCTGCGTAATGGAGGCGCAATATTTCGATATCGGTCACCCAAAGGCCGCTGCGCTCGATCGCCGCGAGTGTTTCCGACAGGGCGGGAACATAGCCGTCCGGAAAAATGTACTTGTCGATCCACGGGTCGCGCCCGCCAGGCGGTTCCATGCGGCCGATCGAATGTACGACGGCTATTCCGCGCGGCGCCAGGTTCTGCTTGATCGCCTCGAAAAAGGTACCGAAGCTCGCCGCACCGACATGCTCAAACATTCCCACCGAGACAATGCGATCGAATTGCTCGTCGATTTCGCGGTAGTCGGCCAGTTTGAAGGCTGCGCGATCATCGACGCCCTGCTCGCGGGCGCGGTCCCCAGCGCGGCGATGCTGTTCCTTCGAGAGGGTGATCCCCGTCACCTGCGCATCGCAGTTCTGTGCCAGTTCGATCGCTAGTCCGCCCCACCCGCAGCCAATATCGAGAACCCGGTGCCCTGGCTGAGGCAGGAGTTTCTTTGCAATGTGCGAACGTTTGGCAGCCTGCGCATCCTCGAGCGTGTCACAATCCTCGCCAAAATAGGCGCAGGAATATTGCCAATCCTCGTCGAGGAACATTTCATAGAGCCCGCTCGATAGGTCGTAATGGTGCGCAACATTCGCTTTGGCCTTGGCCTTGCGGATGGGCCGCAGGACATGCGTCAAACGCCCCAGCTTCGTGCGCAGGCGCGCCAAAGGCGCTTCATCCAGCGCGGTCAGGTTCGATGAGACAACAAACAGGAAGTCGCGCAGCGTGCCTTCCTCGATCGTCCATTCTCCATTCATGTAGGCTTCGCCAAGCGTCAGCGAGGGATTGATGAGCAGGCGCAGCGGAAGGTCAAGCCTGTGCAGCCGTACGGTCACTCGCGGACTATCCTGCGGCGTGCCGAAAGTCATCCGGTTGCCCGCGGCGTCGATCAGCACGAGTTCGCCCCGTTTGACGAGCCGTCGAAGCAACGGAGCCAGAACCGCGAGCAAACGCCGGCCAAGTACGGCATGGACTTGTTTGGATTTGCGCATTTCGGCTCCCACCTTGCTGGATGACTTTCGAAAGACGCCGCCAAAGGCGATCTATTACAGGACATCGCTCCAAGGTAGTATGGCTTCAAGGCCGGTGCGCCCGGACGGCCAGTCATTATCCGGGAATGGCAGATTGAATGCGGTCGCCGCGTGCGCGGCGATTTTCAGGTTTTGAGAATTGGTGCGATGTGGGCGCTTTCTTCACCGAGGCGACCGCGCTGAAAGGGGCGCGCAACCCGCGAGCGTTTGGCGCTGTCGGCAATATTCGACCTCCCAGAACGGGCAGGCCGGGCAAGCATGCCGGATCCAGGATGCGCTCGCAGACTTCGGTAAGCGACAAGCTCTGCGCTCCGCATACTGGCTGCGCGCACCCTGATCGACAAGGCTAATTACGAGCAATCACTGCCGAGGAAGCTCCGCCAATGCTCCGCGCGGGGGTGGTGAAGCGTTCAAAGGAGAGGGCCGAAGAGCCGTGCAATGTTCTGCGCCAAGGTCGCGAGGAAGGATCGCCTCCTCCAAGCCACCAGGCTGAGCGTATCGCTAACGGCCAGATTGCGCTGCTGTTCCATCCTGAGATCGACAGCAACCTGTCGATCGTAGCAAACCAGGCTGGCCTCGGCATTGAGATAAAAGGAGCGCATGTCGAGATTGAGCGATCCGATGAGGACGATCTCGTCGTCGATACTGATGTGTTTAGCATGCAGCAGCCCCTCGCGGTAAAGATAGATCGCGACCCCGGCGCTCAGAAATTCTTCATAATAGGATCGCTGCGCCAAGCCTACGAGCCAGGAATCGCTAGCATGCGAAAGAATGATCCGGACTTCGACGCCGCGCATCGCGGCTGTTTTCAGAGCCTGGAGAAGCGATTCATCCGGAATGAAATATGGGGTCGTCAAAGTGACACTGCGCCGTGCGCCATGAACCAGGGCAACCACTAACGGACCTGCGCCCGCCAACGGATATTCCGGACCGCTCGCCAGAAGCTGAGCGGCGTATTTGCCCTTGGCGCGCCCATGTGGAAAAAATTGGCTCCGGTCGAGCACCTCCCCTCGTTCGAGAAACCAGTCGGCGGTAAAGACCGCTTGCAATTCGAGCACGATCGGCCCTTCGACGCGCAGCACAAGTTCCTTGTTGATCAGGCCCGAGGACGCCTTCTTGTCGATAACATTCTGCGAACCGATGTAGCCCACCTGCCCGTCGATCACGACGATCTTGCGATGATTGCGAATATCCGCACGCACCTTGCCCAAACCTGGAAATGCGACGGGGAACGCGCGAGCGACCGCGACACCTCCCGACCTCAGTCTGCGTGTGACGGAAGATGCCCAGGAAAACGAACCCATCGCATCGATCAGCACGCGGCAATCGATCCCGCGCTTCGCGGCATGCAGCAGCGCCGACATAATCCGGTCGCCACTTGCGTCATCCGCAAAAATATAGGTCGTCAGATGAACATGATCGCTTGCCTGTTCGATATCCTCAACAAGCCGATCGATTACCCCTTCGTAATCAGGTAGAAAATGGATTGCATTTCCGCCCAGCACCGGAAATCGACTGAGGCTTTCGACGAAGCGCGTGGCTGATTCCAGATGACTCGACACCGCCGGCCGTAGGCAATGGCGCGAATGGGCGATTTGCCGGGCCGCGCGCGCAAGCAGGATTTGCCCCTCGACGAACCGCCGCCTACGCCAGCGCGGCGCCTTCGGTTGGCCTGCGATGAGATAGAATATAAACGTCGGGATCGGAAGAAAGAGAGCGAACAGAAGCCAGGTGCGGGCTTCCTCCGGCGAGCGCCGTGAGGTGACAGTCACGAGCATAACAAGCCGGATCGTCCACTCCAGCGCCAGGTAAGCGAGCGGAATGGGATCTGTCAGGTTCATGCCGGGCCGGCCGCGACATCAGTGCGGCCGATGCGGCTATCCCAGAACCTACCAGTGCCAACGAGAATGCCCCTTGGCGCCGCGCCCGCCACGACGACAGATGAAAGGGCGACACGCCAGGATTTCGACGTGCCGCCCTTCCCTATGCACGGGATGTAGGAGTGGGGGGCGTCCCGTGCCGGGCATTCGGTAGATGGGGAAATTGGCAGCTCCCTGTCGTTTACATCTCGGCTCCCAAGTTACCGGACCGCGCGCACTCCGGATGAGTAGCATCCCATTTTGGACCGCTTAGTAAACGCCCACAGGGACGATTCCATGCGCGATTTCTTACAGTTGGTCATGCAGCGCATCCCGCGCGGGCTTTTTGTAAGGAAAAGTCGCACCCAACGTCCTTACCAATATCCAGAGGACGAACCTTGCTCGACAGGCATCGGCAACCGCCTCGTCCTACCACACAGACCGAGTGAAGAATCCACCATGCATCCAGTCAACGTCGTGAATGCCAGCCCTCAGATCGCCATGGTCGGCAGCTATGTGCCCCGGCAATGCGGAATTGCCACCTTCTCACAGGATTTGCGCGGCGCGATCGTGCACGGTTTGCCCAAAATGGGTTGCAGGATGATTGCGGTCACCGATCAAGCTGGAGCGTATGATTACCCTGCGGAAGTTGGTCTGGAAATTGAACAGCAAAATGCCCGGACGTACACCGACGCCGCCGAGTATCTGAACTCCTCGCTTGTCGATGCCGTTCTCCTGCAGCACGAATTCGGGCTTTATGGCGGTCCGGCGGGATCCTATCTCGCGAGCTTCCTGCGCCAGCTTCGCAAACCTCTGGTCACCATCTTGCATACAGTTCTGAGCACACCGGATGACGATCAGCGACGGGTCATGGCCGAACTGATTAGGCATTCGGCCCGTCTCGTCGTGATGGCCGAAAAGGGCCGTGAGATGCTGGAACAGATCTATGCTGCACCGGCAGACCAGATTGCTGTTGTGCCGCATGGTATTCCCGACCTTGCTCTGTCCGATTCAGAGCGCGCGAAGCACGCGCTTGGCTTCGGCGGGCGCTCGGTTGCCATGACGTTCGGCCTGCTTTCACCGGGGAAAGGGATCGAGACGATGATCGCCGCGCTGCCGCAACTGGTCCGGACCAATCCCGACCTTCTCTATGCGGTCGTCGGCGCGACCCACCCGCACCTGCGCGCGAGCGAGGGGGAGCGCTATCGCGACAGTCTTCGCAAACTGGCGGACGAGTTCGGCGTAGCCAGCCATCTCCATTTTGTCGATCGCTATGTCGATCTGCCCGATCTGCTGCAGCTGCTCGCAGCCTGCGATATCTATGTCACGCCCTATCTTAACGAGGCGCAGATTTGCTCTGGCACGCTTGCCTATGCCGTTGGCCTGGGAAAGCCGGTCGTCTCGACTCCCTATTGGCATGCGCAGGAGTTGCTGGCGGACGGCCGCGGCATGCTGGTGCCGTTCAGCGACCCGCAGGCGATGGCCGGTGCCGTCGGCCGCCTCCTGTCGGACTTCAGCTTGCGACGCCAGACCGAGGCACGCGCCTTTGCGCTCGGCCGCACAATGACCTGGTCGGCGGTGGCGCAACGTTATGCAATGATAATTGGCGATGTTGCGAACCGGCCCATCCCGCTACAACAAGCGGAACCCCACTTTGAGGCCCAACCACAGACATCCTTTTCGCAGGCCGGCTCCAGTGATCCCCTGCGCGCAGATGCGCCACGGCTTGTCGTGAATGGGCGAGTGTGAGGGCTGAATTGGAGATCGCCGGATCTGCGCCAAACGCGACCCCAGCGCGCGCGCATCTCGTTTTCGGTGGCTATCCCAATCTGAATTCGGATTTGAAAGAGCGTCCATGAAATCGATCGCCATATTTGACCTCGACGGGACTCTGGCTGAAAGCAAGCAGCCGATTGATGCCGAAATGGGTGGCCTTCTGGCCAGCCTGCTCGATCATATGGCGGTTGCGGTCATCTCAGGCGGGGACTGGCCCCAATTCGACAAGCAGCTGCTCGGACGGCTGCCCGATGTCGCTGACCTGTCCCGGCTCTTTCTCTTGCCCACTTCCGGAAGCAAGTTTTTCCAATATGAGCGCCGCTGGCGGCAAATCTATGCCGATGAACTGACTGAAACTGAGCGCAGCGCGATCTACGCAGCGCTGCTACAGGCAATCGCGGCGATCGGATTGGATGCCGGGCAGAGCTGGGGCGATCGGATCGAGGATCGAGGTACGCAGATCACCTTTTCCGGTCTCGGCCAGCAGGCGCCACTCGACCAAAAACGAAGCTGGGATCCCGATCTTCGCAAACGTCAGCGGCTCAAAGCTTTCCTCGAGCCAAAGTTGCCAGCCTTTTCGATTCGTATCGGTGGAGCGACTTCGCTCGATATTACACGGCGCGGCGTCGACAAGGCCTACGGGCTTGCGCGCTTTGCCGAGGTGGTCAGCATTCGCAAGGACGAGATGATGTTCTTTGGGGATGCAGTGTTTGCAGGCGGCAATGATGCGCCTGTCAGAGCTGCGGGAATCGCAACTGTGCCGGTTGCCCTTATCGGTGAGACCAAAACCGCAATAAGGACGATCATAGCCTGCGGCCCGCCGCTTTCCACACATTTCTGAAGCTCGGAAACCTCCCAGCAAGCCGATCTTCCGGCCGCCCGGATATCGCAACGCGCTCGGGAAGGTCGGCTTTTGTCGTCCTTTCCAGCTTCCATGAAGTTTCACCCAGCTCGTCGACACGGCAAGTTGGCCGATCCGAGTGCGCCATCATCACCATCGAAGATTTCGAACCGCGCCCGCGCACCACGAGCCAGGTCCGCGCGCCGTGCAACAGGTGCTTGTGTAATTCCTGTGCCCTGTACGCGTCTCTTTTGATGGCCCATCTGAACCCTCGGCATGGGTCCGCGCGGCACGCAAATGGAAGGCATTTCCACATTCTCACGCTGAGAACATGGCTTTTCAAAGCTTCCTGGGTTCTCTGGACTCTAAGCTTCGCGCCTCTGATTCCTGTTCTCTGCCTCAGCGGAAGACCTCCGCGAGTTGTGCGCAGAATTACGCGGCTCTGGGCGCGAGGGACCTTGGCACTCCTTGCCGCGTGGACCGGTATAATACATCGCGTACACGGCGATTGCCATATTGCTCTCAGACCAGCCTTGATTCTGGGAAATCATCAGTCGCCCTGGGAAACGATTGCGGCACTCGTGTTATTTCCCGATCTGGCCATAGTCGCGAAGCAGGAACTTCTCAAAATACCCGTTCTGGGTTGGTATCTTCGATATTCTCCCATGGTCATCATCGATCGAGGCGACACCACCGGCTCGGTGCGAAGCATGGTGACAGCGTGCCGGGATGCTCTTTCCGACGGCCGATCACTGTTGATTTTTCCAGAAGGCACACGCCAACCGGTCGGATCGCCAATCATTTTCAAACGCGGCGTGGAACTGTTGTATCGTACGCTTGGCCTGCCCGCGCTTGTTTTCGTTCACGATTCCGGGCGCTTCTGGCCGGCCGGATCTGTCCTGCGGTCCGGCGTCATTACAGTTTCGCTTCTACCTCCGATTCCGCCAGGCCTGGACGCTCGGGAGTTCTTCCAGCAATCGCAGCGAATGTTGGCGGATGAGGTCGCCCGTCTCGCCGGTTAGCAAGAAAATGCCGCTACCCAATTTAGCGGCTCAGAGTTAGGTGAAGTGGCGGCAAGTTTATTGGCCACTTTTACCGGATAATGTTCGTGGCCTCGGCATGATTTAGCCCCGCGCCGTGCGACAGTGATCGAACTGCCGGAGCCCGCGATCCATTGTCACGACGCCAGCATGAGCGCAAAGATGATCGTGCCCGAGGCCAGCGCGTAGATGAGCATCGGCAGGAAGGTGAAACGAATGATCGTTCCTTCCTCCCTGATCAGACCAACCACCGCGGCTGCGGCTACCACGTTCAGCACAGATACCATGTTGCCGGCATTCGCACCGAGCATTTGTCCGGCGAGCACCAGTACTGTTGGCATGCCGACCTGCTCAGCGGCCTGCGTCTGCAAAAGAGCAAATGTCATATTGCTGAATGTGGCGCTACCTGAAAGAAAACTGCCAAGGGCGCCAAGCAACGGAGCGACCAGCGGCCATTTCGTCCCGACACCGCCAGCGGCAAAGCTGGCAAGCTCCATCGGCATGCTGCGAAGACCAGCGTCGTTTACGCCTGACTGGATAAAAATGCGTACCATCGGCACCGCTGCGCCCAGTGCCATCGCACTCGTTCCGACGATTCGGGCAGCCTCATTGAGCGAAGTTCGGACCTGGGCAAGGTTCATCCGGTGCATGCGAAGCGTCAGCACGGCGATGACAACAAACATGGCGCCTGGCAGGTAGAATGGCGCGACCGAGACACTGATCTCTGTCCCGAAGATGCCGTTCCATTGAATGGAAACCTTGTTCAACCAACTCTTGAACGGCAGGATTTCGATCCGCGTAACGACAAGCATCACCGCGAGAAGCAAATAGGGTGACCAGGCACGCTTGAGTGACATCGGGGAGGCGACGAGGGTGCCGTGCTCTAAAGTTGGTCTCAGCCCTCCATCCGGCAAAAGCCATCCCTTCCGGGCAATCGGAACGATGATCGCTAGACCACAAAGAGCGCCGATGAGCGCGGGCAGCTCGGGCCCGAGCATTGCCGCCACGCCAAGTGCGGGCAGCGTGTAGGCAAAGCCGGCCGCCAAGGCGAATTTCCACGCCGCGAGACCGGCCTTCCAACTTTGACGCACATCGAAGAAACGCGTGAAGATCAGGATCATGATGAGAGGGATGAGGCTGCCGACAAAAAGATCTATCATCGCTGCCTGAACCGCGACTGCCTCGAGCATGGTTTCCAAACTTTGGTCACCGTCGGCCGCGATTGCCGCATCGACCTGTCCGTCTTCCTCCAGACCCTGCGCGAGGCCTATTGCGACGGGCGTGCCGATCGCGCCGAAGGAAACAGGGCTGCTGTCGGCAATCAGCGCAAGCACCACGGCTGCCATTGGCTTGAAGCGCAGAGCGACAAGCAAGGGTGCGGTGATCGCGGCCGGGGTTCCGAAACCAGCAGCACCTTCGAGGAAGGCCCCGAAAAGCCAGGCGATGACTATAATTTGCGCGCGGGGGTCAGGGGCAATGCGGGTGAACCCGTCCCGGATGACGGTCATGGCTCCGCCTGCCGTGAGAACCTTGAGCAGGAAAATCGCCCCGAAGACTATCCAGACGATCGATGCCGCGATCACCGTCCCCTCGGCGGCGGCAGCAAGAACCTGGATTACCGGCACACGCCAGATGACGACGCTCACAAGGGCGGTAACGAGAAGGCTGATAGGCATCGCCACGGCGGCAGGCAAACGAAGCATGACCAGCAGTCCGAGGACCGCAATGAGCGGCGCAAGCGCGGCAAGGATCAAGGCTATTGTGATCGGGCCAGCACTCCCCTGCTGTCGGGCGTTGCATCTCCGGTGCCCATTGAGACGCTTGGCACGGATATGAATTACACTGGAACCGCGAGCTGGTGGGTCCCCTTATCCGTGATATCAGTCTTCCCGATCACGCAAGGTTGCCTTATGTTTGGCGTCTTAGTCTGCGCGCGGCACGCATTCTGGTGTGACATCTTTGGAAGTTCCGAAGCATGTGTCGATCGAGACGGGTCCCCGCCGAATGCGCGAGGGTCGATTGAGAATGAGCGCGATGAGTTTGCGGAGGTAAGGTCAAAGATGTGCTTTTCGGCCACAGCCAGTTTCACCGCCGGAGCAGCGTTGCTGGTTACCGGTGCATTCAGCATACGCCTTGCGCGGAACCCTGCCGAGCGGCCATATGCAGCGATACCGCTCCTGTTTGGCGTTCAGCAATTGATCGAGGGCGCACTTTGGCTGACATTCCCTGACAAGACGCAGCTTCTCAGTACCGTGCTGACTTATGCCTATTCGATATTTTCACACGTACTCTGGCCAATCTTTGTCCCGCTCGCCGTCTATTTTCTCGAACCTGTGAAATGGCGCCGCAAGGCGCTGCTGGTGGCGGTTGCGGGAGGAACAGCAGTGGGTCTTTATCTGCTCTATTACCTCATCCGGCTTCCGATTGTGGCTACAGCTGCCGAGGGACACATCGACTACGTATCCCCCCACTTTTACGTTAAAATCGTCATGGCTCTGTACATTTTGGGAACCTGCATAAGCCCTCTTCTGTCGAGCCACCGCTGGGTGCGATGGTTTGGCATCGCAGCGATCGTGTCATTTCTTCTTGCCGGCATCTTTTATCGAGCCTGGTTCATATCGGTCTGGTGTTTCTTTGCGGCGATCATGAGCGTGATGGTTCTGATTTTCTTCTTACGCCGTTCGCCGGCGCTTGCCTCCGGCGCGCGAATGGACACAGCAAATTCCGAGCGCTTCCTCGCCGAGTGACGGAATGGCGTGGCGCTGGATCGGGGAAAGTTTTTAGTCTTCCTGTTGGTGGAGGAGGGAGGCAAAGCGATGCGAGGTGACGCGTCTCAAAATTCCTGATGCTCCTTGACCCTTATCGTCCGGGTATCTCGAAGACCCACCTACGAGCGAGACGACCGTTACCGGGTCGCAGATCGGCAGCGTGCGAGCAACTCGCTTCAATGGCAGCTATTCGAAAGGCTTAACTGTTGGATCACGAAATTCCCTACTTGAGGGAAATTTTTGTTTTTCTCGCGGCTGCCGGATTGGTGATCCCGACTGTCCGTAAACTCGGCATCAGCTCTGTCCTCGGATTTCTATTTGCCGGTCTCCTGATTGGGCCGCACGGTCTGAACCGCATTGTCGTGGATGTGCCACTGCTCGCCTATGTGGTCATCGCGGATGTCGACGGTGTCCGTCGCGTCGCTGAGCTCGGCATAATCTTTCTGCTGTTCATGATCGGGCTTGAACTCTCAACAAGGCAATTGTGGGGGATGCGACGGATCGTTTTCGGTCTTGGCACCGGGCAAGTCTGCGCATCCGCTGCCATCATCGGGGCGATCGCCTACGCCTTCGGCAACTCCATGATCGCATCCGCCATTTTAGGGCTTTGTCTGGCATTATCATCCACCGCGCTCGTCATGCAGAGTTTGACTGAGACAGGGCGTCTTGGCACCCGGTCCGGGCGCGCAGCGTTCGGTATCCTCCTGTTTCAAGACCTCGCCGTCGTCCCCATCCTCTTTCTCGTAGGCGTGGCCGGCGCGGAAGGTAGCGAGTCGCTGGCCGGAGCCGCTACACGGG
>JAPYSD010000466.1 GCA_029936705.1 Croceicoccus sp.
GTTGTTCCGCAACCTGCTGGTCGACGTGACAGGCAACACCCACCGCAGCGAGATCTGCATCGACAAGCTGTATTCCCCCGACGGTCCGACCGGCCGGCTCGGCCTGGTCGAGTTCCGCGGGTTCGAGATGCCGCCTGACGCGAAGATGAGCGTGGCGCAATTGCTGCTGATCCGCGCACTGACGGCGATGTTCTGGAAGAAACCGCTTTCGGGTTCGCTGGTCCGCTGGGGCACGACGCTGCACGACCGGTTCCTGCTGCCGCATTTCTGCTGGACCGATTTCCTCGACGTGCTGGCCGATCTGCGCGACGCGGGCTTCGACTTCGACCCGAACTGGTTCGAGGCGCAGCGGCAGTTCCGATTCCCCGTACATGGCGAAGTCGAGGCGGGCGGCGTGGCCCTGGAGATATCCCACGCGCTCGAGCCGTGGAACGTGCTGGGTGAAACCGGGGCGATCGGCGGCACGGTGCGCTATGTCGATTCCAGCACCGAACGCCTGCAGGTCAAGGCCCGCGGGCTGGTGCCCGGTCGGCACGTGGTCGCGTGCAACGGTCGGCGCGTGCCGCTGCATCCCACCGGCAAGCCCGGCGAGGCGGTCGGAGGCATTCGCTACAAGGCCTGGGCGCCCCCGTCCTGCCTGCATCCGCTCCTCCCGGCGGATGCTCCTTTGACCTTCGATGTTTTCGATTCGTGGAACAATCGCTCGCTGGGGGGTTGTGTCTATCACGTGGCGCATCCCGGGGGACGATCCTACGACGATGTGCCGGTCAATGATTTCGAGGCGGAAGCTCGCCGCCGGGCACGGTTCCAGGCGTTTGGCCACACACCCGGTGATGTCGAGATACCGCCTGCAGAGGATGGTGGAGAGTTTTCGATGACCCTGGATCTACGCAGGCCGCAGCGCGCGGGATGAACGACGGATCGCCCGTTTCCCATGGGGATACGCTGTTCGGACCCGATCCGGGCAGCGATCCGCTCAGCTGGTATCGCGCGCCCGCCAGCGGGGACATCTTCGCATCGGCCGGCAACGACATGGCCGCTCTCTGGCACCAGGTCGCTGCCAGCCTGGGCCAGCTTGGCGAAGGCGACCTGGCGCGCACGCAGTCCTACCTCGACCGCAATGTCGAGGACCTGGGCCTCGCCTTCCGCCTGACCGGGGACGAGCGCGAGCGGCCCTGGCCGCTGGGTCCGATGCCAGTGCTGATCGGCGCCGCCGAATGGGACAGGCTTGAGGCCGGGCTGATCCAGCGCGCCGAGCTGCTCGAGCGGGTCGTCGATGACATCTATGGCGACCAGAAGCTGGTCAACGAAGGCCATCTTCCGGCAGCATTGGCCAGCGGAAGCCCCAATTTTGCCCGCCGGATGGTCGGTCTGCGCCCACCCGGTGGCTATCATCTGCGCGTTTATGCCGTCGATCTGGCACGCGGCCCCACCGGTGAGTGGCGCGTGCTGTCCGACCGCACGCGCCTGCCCACCGGGATCGGCTATGCGCTGGAAAACCGGCTTGCGCTGATCCGCAGCACCGGCAGCCTGCTGTCCAGCATCGGCGCGCGCCGCATCACCGAGTTCTTTGAGGCGCTGCGTTTCGGCATTGCCGAGGATTGCACCCGCGCCGACCCGCGCATCGGCCTCCTCACCCCCGGCCGTTTCAACCAGAGCTATCCCGAACAGGCGCATCTTGCCCGGCACATGGGGTTCTCGCTAGTCGAGGGGCGCGACCTTACCGTCCGCGACGGCAGGCTCTATGTCCGCACCGTCGCGGGGCTGAAGCGGATCGACGGGCTGTGGCGGTGGATCAATACGTCCGACATCGACCCGATGGCGTTCGACCAGCATTCGCAGATCGGCGTCGCGGGGCTGGTCGATGCGTGCCGCTCGGGCCAGCTGTCGGTGGCGAACTGGCCGGGTGCCGGCGTCGTGGAATCGCGCGCCATGTCCGCCTTCCTTCCGCGCCTGTCGCAAGTGGTGACCGGCGGCCCGCTGATGCTGCCCAATGCGGCGACGTGGTGGTGCGGGCAAAAGGCAGAGCGCGACATTGCGCTGGCCCGTTTCGACGAGCTGGTCTTCGCGTCCTCGTTCCGGGGCGGCGTTCCCGGCATTCCCGAGGGCAGCACGCGCATCGGCGCTGAAATGGACCCCGACGCGCGCGAACAGATCATGCAGGGGCTTTCGCGCCGACCGATGGATTATGTCGCGCAGGAACTGGTCGAGACTTCGACTACGCCATCGATCGTGGACGGGCGCCTCGAACCGCGCCGCTTCACCTTGCGCTGCTTCCTGGCACGGGGGCGCAACGGGCAGTGGATGGCGATGCCCGGCGGATTTGCGCGCATTTCGAAGCAGGGGCACCTGCGCACCGCGCTGATGGAGCGCGACGATTTCTCCGCCGACCTGTGCGTGGTGGGCGAGATCGACAGCGCGCGCACCGTGCGCACGCCCGACCTCGATCCACCGTCGGTACGGCGGGGCGGCGGGCAGCTTCCCAGCCAGGCGGCGGACAATCTGTTCTGGCTGGGCCGCTATGGCGAGCGGCTGCACCAGACCGCGCGCATCGTGCGCATCCTGGTCGAGAATTCGGACGGACCCGCCGGGCGCAGCGCGGTGCCCGAATCGGTCACCACCGCCGACCGGCTGGCGGCGCTGCTGCGGCAATGGTCCGCCGCCCCCGCCGCCCCCGCGGACGAGGAGCATCCCAGCCCACACGACATGGCGATCGCCGCGCTGACCGATGGCTCGCTGTCGGGTTCCATCCCCTCGCTGATCGAAAAGGCGCGGGAGATCGCGCTGCTGCTGCGCGACCGGCTGTCGCGCGACAGCTGGCGGGCCGTGCATCGTAGCCTTCCCGCGATCGACGCGATGGACAGCGACAGCCTGATCGACGCCTGCGACGCGGTGGTGGGGCAGACGGCCGCCATCACGCAGCTGGTGTCCGACAACATGGGCCGCACCGCTGCCTGGCGCTTCTACGACATGGGCATCGCGGTCGAGCGTGCATCGATGATGCTGCAGGCGGTGCAGGCGATCGTGCCCGGCAGCGCGAGCGCCGAGGACCTGACCGCGCTGCTCGACCTGATCGACGGCACCGCGATGTACCGCAGCCGCTATCTTACCATTCCCTTCATCGCCCCGGTGCTCGACATGGTGCTGCTGGACCCGGCCGAACCGCGCGGCCTTGCCTATCAGGCAAAGCGGCTGACCGAGCATCTCGCCGCCCTGCCCGACCTGCGCCAGGATGGTCTGCCCGAGGA
>JAPYSD010000467.1 GCA_029936705.1 Croceicoccus sp.
GTTCGCGGTACTGCCGCTGTCGAAGGACCAGATCGCCGCGCTGCGCAGCGATCACGCGATCTACATGGCCGGTTCGGGCCGCATCAATATCGCGGGCCTGACGATGGGCAATATCGATAAGTTCATCAAGGCGCTGGCCGAAGTCAGCGCCTGAAGACGGGTACGCTGTCGGGCGGGGCAAAGCCTCGCCCGATGAGCAGCGATCAGCCCTGCAGCACCTGCATCCGCTTGAGATAGCGGGCCAGCACGTCGATCTCCAGATTGACCGGATCGCCTACGTTCAGGGCGCCCAGCGTCGTCACTTCGCCGGTGTGGGGAATGATGTTCAGCGCGAAACGCGCCGTGCCGTCCGGCAGGTCCTCGACCGCGTTCACGGTCAGCGACACGCCGTCGACGGTGATGCTGCCCTTGCCCGCGATATAGGGCGCCATTTCGGCCGGTGCGTCGATCTCGAGGTGAACCGACCCGCCGCGCTCCTCGCGAATGGCGACAGTGCCCACGGCATCGACATGGCCGGTCACGATATGACCGCCCAGCTCGTCGCCCAGCTTCATCGCCAGTTCCAGGTTCAGCCGCCGCCCGGCGCTCCACTGGCCGGGTACGGTGCGGCTGATAGTCTCGCCGCTGACGTCGACCGCGAACCAGCCGTCGCCGCGTTCCACGACGGTCAGGCACACGCCCGAACAGGCGATGGATGCACCGATGTCGATATGGGCAGTGTCATAGGGGCACGCGATGCGCAGGCGGGTATCCCCCTGCTGACGGGCTTCGCCGACTGTGCCGATGGCGGTGATTATTCCGGTGAACATGGCGTGCGCTCGTAAACGCAGAACTGGTCGTTGCCAAGCATGCGGCTGTCGGTCATCCGCCAGCGGCCATGCGCCTCGGCCAGCGAGCCGAGGCCGATATCGGCGATCCCCGGCTGTCCGCCGCCGATGACGATGGGCGCGCGGTAGATGGCCAGCCGGTCGACCTTGTCCGCGGCGAGGAAAGCCGCCGCGGTTCGCGCTCCCCCCTCGACCAGCAGATATTGCGCCGATCCCAGCGCGCTCAGGTCGGCGGGGTCGTGGAGGACACTCCATCCCTCGGGCGCGGCGCCATGGGTCAGGACCCAGCGGGCCGGGCTGAAAGGTTCCAAGCCCGGCAGGCGTACGTCCAGCCGCGGCTTGTCGGCGCGCATGGTCCCGCTGCCGACCAGGATCGCATCGCTCATCGCGCGCAGCATGTGGGTATGGGCGCGCGCGGCAGGGCCGGTGATCCACTGGCTTTCACCGCTCGCCATCGCGATGCACCCGTCGAGCGACAGCGCAAGCTTGAGCGTGACATGCGGACGGCCCAGCGTCTCGCGCGTCAGGAACCCGGCCAACGACCGGCGGCTGGTTTCGCAATCGGCAAGGACGGCGTCGATCCCGGCGTCGCGCAGCAAGGCGATGCCCCGGCCATTGGTACGCCGGTCGGGGTCGCCGCAGCCGATCACGACGCGGGCAGGGCGCGCTTCGGTCAGCAGGCTGGCACAGGCGGGGCCGCGGCGGCTTTCGTGGGCGCAAGGCTCCAGCGTGACATAGACGGTGCTTCCGCGCACGGCTTCCCCGGCCTCGGCAATGGCCACGGCCTCGGCATGGGGGCGTCCGCCCGCGGCAGTCCAGCCCCGGCCCAGCACCTTGCCGTCCTTCACCACGATGGCACCGACCGCAGGATTGGGCCGCGACAGCGGGCGCCCGCGCATCGCAAGCGCCGCCGCCGCCGCCAGCCAGCGGCGATCCTGCGCGCCGACCCTATTCGGCTGGGTCAACGCCGGCCTGCTCGGTTCCGTTCGGGTTCGGGCCGACGATCTTGCCGGTGTCGGGATCGACCGTGCCCCAGCGCGAAACCGCACGCTCGCGCGCTTCGGCAAGGTCGCGTTCGTACTGGCGGCGCTCCGCCTCGCCCTCGGCGCGGGCCTGCTGGGTATCGACGCCGGTGGCGCTGCCGACCGCCTCATAGGCTTCGCGCGCGGCCTCGCGCCGGGCATCGGCGTCGGCAAAGCGCTCTTCCTTGGCGCGCTGGTTGGCGATGTTCTCGGCGATGATCTCGGCATCGGACCGCTCGCCCTGATAGCTGGTGATATAGGTCACCTCGGGCGGGCGCGGCTGGATCATGTGCGATTCGGAGAACATCGTGCCGAAGATGGCAAAGGTCGCCGCGCCGGACAGCAGCAATATCCGCAGGCGGTGCGGGTTTTCCTGGACCCAGACCTCGCGGAAATCGCGCACGGCCACGGCCGGATTGAACAGTCGGAAAAATCGGGTGAATGAGAACATGGTGGCTAGATAATAGCGCATGCCAGCTTGCGCCAGCATTACCGGCCCAGCATTAACGGCCCGGCGTGATCGGCTTTCCCTCGGCTAGCCGAAATGGCGATAGAGCGATCGTCCCTCGCGCTTCAGCCAGCGGTCGGCGGCGGGCAGGCCGGGACCATAGAGGCGCGCAAGCAGCGCATGGAACGCAGGCGAATGGTCGAAATGCACCAGATGCGCCACTTCATGCGCGACCACCGATCTGCGCACGTCATCGGGCGCCATGACCAGCCGCCAGTTGATCCGCACCGTCCCGCTGGTCGAGCAGCTCCCCCAGCGCCGCGTCGCCCGGCTGAGGCGGAGATCGGGCACAGAAACGTCGGCGGCACTGCAATATCCGCGCAAGTCCTCGCGGCACAGCGCCAGCGCCTCGGCCTCCAGCCAGCGCTGGACGCGCCGGGGCAGGCCGTCGGGCGGTCCGCCCAGCAACAGGCGGTCTTCCGATATCACCGGTCGGCGGCCGGCCGTTGCGCTCCACTCGATCCGCAGGTCCGACCCGCGAAACGGCAGGCTGTCGCCATGCGCCAGTGGCGCGATCTGCGGAGCGGCAGCGCGCTGATGCATCAGCCAGTCGGCCCGGGACCGCGCGAAAAGCGCCCCCTCGCGCAGCGGCACGCCCAAGGGCACGGTCACGCGCGCTTCGCGCCAGTCGGGCGACAGGCGCAAGGTCATGCGGCGGGCGGTATTGTGGGGGCGGACCAGCAGCGGCAGCGGCCCGTCGGGCAGGGCCAGTTCCTCGCGCAATTCGCGCGGCGGCCGGGCGCGGCGCGAAAGGAAGTTCTCCAGCCCCCTTCGCGCGCGATCGCTCATTCGTCCCCGTCCTCTTCGTCTTCGGGCGCCTGGACCAGGGTAAAGCCCTCGATCAGCGCATGTTCCTCGATCGGACCCGCCTCGTC
>JAPYSD010000468.1 GCA_029936705.1 Croceicoccus sp.
GCCAAGGACAGCCCCGAATCACTGGCCATCATCCGCGCCGTGGTCGCCATGTGCGACGCGCTGGGCATGGAAACGACGGCCGAGGGCGTGGAGAGCGAGCGCGAGCTGGAGCGTATCCGCCAGCTTGGCTGTTCCAAGATCCAGGGCTTCCTGTTCGGCCGCCCGATGGGCGCGCTGGAGGCGAACGCGCTGCTCGACCAGCGGGCCGAGCGGCGGATCGCCTAGACCCCCGGCAGCACGTCCGCGCCGAACCCGGCGGGGAGAAGCTGCGAGATCGTCATCTCCAGCACTTCGCCCCCGGTGGCGCTGGCCGAGATTACCACGATGTCGCGGCCCGACAGCGACGCCGCCTCGGCAATGGCCTGACGGCAGCCGCCACACGGGGTGATGACGTCGGTGCCGCCGATCGCGCCGTCCGACATCGGTCCGCCTGCCACCACGACATGCGTGATTTCCGCCAGTCCGAACGCGTGCTGCGCGGCGCTCAGCGCGGATTGCTCGGCGCACAGGCCAAGGCGGTAGCAGGCATTCTCCATATTGGCGCCGGTCACGACCGAGCCGTCCCGCGCCAGCACCGCGCAGCCGACGTGGAAGCGCGAATAGGGTGCGTGCGCCTTGGCTGCCGCCTCGCGGGCCAGGGCGATGAGGCGGTCGCGCGCAGTCTTTTCCATCCGCGCTTACTCGGCCGCGTCGCGCAGCAGCGGGACGGGTTCCTTGAAGGTGTGGGTGACATAGGGGAACGGAATCTCGATCCCCGCATCGTCCAGCGCCCGCTTGATCGCGCGCACCACGTCGCTCTTCGTTTCGCGCCGGTCGCGCGGGCGGGCATCGGACCACCACTGCACCAGGAAATCGACCGAGCTTGCGCCATAGGACCAGGCGAAGACCGACACCGGCTTGTCGGTGTCGATCGCGTCGATCCCCACCATCGCGCCCTTGATAACCTCCATCGCCTGGTCGAGGTCGGTGTCGTAGGACACGCCGACGGTCAGCTCGTCGCGGCGGATATGCGCGTCGGTCAGGATCTTGACCGGGTTCTTGAACAGCATGGCGTTGGGCATGATCGTCAGCTCGTTCGAAAGCTGGCGGATATGCGTTTCGCGCAGCGAGATGCTCTCGACCTTGCCCAGCACGCCCTCGACCTCGATCAAATCGCCGATCTCCATGTTCTCGCGCAGCATGATAAGGACGCCGGCCAGGAAATTCTCGAAAATGTCCTGGAACGCGAAGCCGATGGCGACGGTGCCAAGGCCCAGGCCCGCGATCAGCCCGGCGGGTTCCAGACCCGGCAGCACGATGGTCGCCGCGATCAGCAGGCCGACGATCCAGACACCGACGG
Organism: Croceicoccus sp.; assembly: GCA_029936705.1. Classification (GTDB taxonomy): domain Bacteria; phylum Pseudomonadota; class Alphaproteobacteria; order Sphingomonadales; family Sphingomonadaceae; genus Croceicoccus. Next base: position 1,340 of record JAPYSD010000468.1, read on the forward strand.
TGGTGACCGTGGCGATCAGCGTGCGCAGGCTTTCGCGCAGGTTCGCCCGTGCCGCCAGGCGCGAGGTGATGCGCACGGCAATCTTGGCGACCAGCCAGGTCACGATGATGATGACCAAGCCGATGGCCAGGCTGGGCAGCGAGGCGACCAGCCCCTTGGCCATGCCGCTCACTTCCTGGTTGATCGTTTCTACGTAGTTCATGGCATTTCCGTTACTGGCTGCGTCGGTCGAGCGGCATGGTGGAAAGCGGATCGCGTTATGCGGCGCCTTCCATGAAGGTGTCGCATAACGCGCGTATGCCCGCAGACGCAATGGAGACTGTCACCTTTGCCCATCGGGGTACGGGCCTTGCCATCCGGTCGTTGATTATTAAGGGGTTTGTGCGGCGCGCGATCACGACGCCGCCGGCCCCCACCAGGAGTGCTTTGCAAAGTGAAGACCAGTCGCATCATCAGCCGCAGCCTGTGCGCGCTTGCCGCCATGGCCAGTGCGCTTGCCGCCAGCCAGCCCGCGATGGCGTGGGGCGCGAATGGGCACCGCATCGTCGGCGCGATCGCGCAGGAATATCTCTCGCCCCAGGCGCATGCCGCCATGCTGGAGATCCTGGGCACCGAGACGCTGGCCGAAGCCGCCCCGTGGCCCGACTTCATGCGATCGGACCCGGACGAGTACTGGCAGAAGACGGCCAGCCCCTGGCATTACGTGACCGTCCCGGATGGTGAAACCTATGACCAGGTCGGGCCGCCGCCCGAGGGCGATGCCCTGACCGCGCTGCAGGGCTTTGCCGACACGCTGCGCGATCCCGCCGCCAGCCTGTCGGACAAGCAGACCGCCTTGCGCTTCATCGTGCACCTGGTCGGCGATCTTCAGCAGCCGCTGCACGTGGGCGGCGGCGAGGATCGCGGCGGCAATGACGTGAAGGTGACGTGGTTCGGCACGCCGACCAACCTGCATTCGGTCTGGGATTACCAGATGCTCGAAAGCCAGGAGCTGTCCTATAGCGAATATGCGCGCTGGCTGGACGAGAGGTTGACGCCGCAGGAAATGCGCGACTGGGCCAGCCCCGATCCCAAGGCATGGATCGCCGACAGCGCGGCGGTTCGCCCGGGTCTCTACCCCGAAGATCCGAAACTGGGTTACGAGTACAACTACCGGTTCAAGGGCCTGATGGAAGAGCGGCTGCAGAAGGGCGGTTTGCGGCTGGCGGCATTCCTGAACAAGGTTTTCGCGCCGGACTGACGCCCGAAACGGACTGGCGCGGATCAGCGGGCGGGGGCGGGTTCCATCCGCCGCGCCAGCCGGACCAGCAGCGCGATCACCGGCGGCACCAGCACCAGCGACAGCACGATCTTGGCCAGCGCCTGCCCGGCGATCAGGTCGGCGATGGGGCGTACGCCATAGAACGCGACCGTGATGAAGATCAGCGTGTCGATCACCTGGCTGATGATCGAGGCGACCGCCCCGCGTGCCAGCATCGGCACCCGGACCCAGCTTGCCAGCCGCGAGAAGATCAGCACGTTCAGCGACATCGAGATGCCATAGGCGATGATCCCCGCCGCCATCAGCCGCCAGCTTTGCCCCAGCACGATGGGAAAAGCCTCTTTCGCGGGTTCGTACATGCCCGCGTCGGTCGGCAGGGCCAGCACGACAAAGGTCAGCAGGATCGCCATGACCAGCGGCACGAAGCCGAAGCGCACCATCTGGGTCGCGGTCTTTTGCCCGTAAAGCTGCGCCACGCTGCTCGAGATCGAGACCAGCAGCAGGAAGGGAAAGATCCCCGCCTCTACCGCCAATGGCCCCAGCGCGACCTGTTTCGCGCCCAGCACGCCGGCGATGCAGGTCATGCCGCCATAGAACAGCGCAGAGAGGACCAGGGGCC
>JAPYSD010000469.1:0-1141 GCA_029936705.1 Croceicoccus sp.
CCCTGGCACTTGGAAACGACCACGTGGCGCACGCCGCGCCGCCGCCCTTCCAGCAGCGCCGCGCCGACCAGGCGCGATCCGGTCATGCCGAAGGGGTGGCCGATGGCGATGGCCCCGCCATTGACGTTGAGGATGGCGGGATCGATCCCCAGCCGGTCGCGGCAATAGAGCGCCTGACTGGCAAAGGCCTCGTTGATTTCCCATAGGCCGATGTCGGAGACTTTCATCCCTGCGCGCTCCAGCAGTTTCGGGATCGCGAAGACGGGGCCGATGCCCATTTCGTCCGGCGCGCAGCCCGCGGCCTGGAAGCCGCGGAAGATGCCCAGCACCTCGCGCCCCTCGGCTTCGGCGGCCGCGCGGTCCATCACGACCTGGGCCGAAGCGCCATCGGACAGCTGGCTGGCATTTCCGGCGGTGATGAAGCGGCCCTGCTTGACCTTCATCCCGTCCTTCCACACCGGCTTCAGCGCGGCAAGCGCCTCTGCCGTGGTGTCGGCGCGGATACCCTCGTCCGCGCTGAGCGTCAGCGTTTTGCGGTCCGTTTCGGTCCCGTCCTTGGCGCGGAGCACTTTCTCGACCGTGATCGGCGCGATCTCGTCCGCCAGCCTGCCGGCCTGCGTCGCGGCGGCGGCGCGCTGCTGGCTGATGGCAGAGAACTCGTCCTGCGCCTCCCGGCTGACGCCGTAGCGGTCGGCGACGATCTCCGCCGTTTCGATCATCGCCATATAGGCGTCGGGCTCTGCCTCCGCGACGGTGGGCGAGCGCCAGTGCGGCCCCGCGATCGGCGGCTGACCCAGCGTGGTGGAGATCGATTCCGATCCGCCCGCCAGCACGACATCGGCATCGCCCGCCATGATGCTGCGCGCCGCCAGCGCCACGGTGGTCAGCCCCGACGCGCATTTGCGGTCCAGCGTATAGGCGGGAAGCTCTTGCGGCAGGCCCGCGGTGAACAGGGTCATCCGGCCCAGGTTGTAGAACTGGGGGCCGAATTGCCCGCCCGTGCCCCACATCACGTCGTCGATGCGCGCGGGATCGATCCCGGCGCGCCGAACGGCGGCGTTCATCGCATGGGCGGCCAGCACGTCGGGCATGGTCGCGGTGAATGCGCCGCGCTGCGCCGTGCCGACGGGCGGGCGGGCCG
>JAPYSD010000469.1:1151-3210 GCA_029936705.1 Croceicoccus sp.
CGTGCGGGCAGTGGAAACGATGGCAGCTTCGCGCATGATCCCCATCCCCTCAGCGCATGCCCGGCAGTTTCTGCTTGAGGTCGGCGTACTTGCCGAACTCCGCGCGCGCGATGGCGCGGCAGTGCACCTCGTCCGGGCCATCGGCAAAGCGCAGCGTGCGGATATTGGCCCACATGCCCGCCAGCACCGTGTCCTGCGACACGCCAGCGCCGCCGTACGACTGGATCGCGTCGTCGATGATCTGCAGCGCCATGCCGGGTGCCTGCACCTTGATCATCGCGATTTCGCTCTTCGCGGCCTTGTTGCCCGCGCGGTCCATCATGTCCGCTGCCTTGAGGCACAGCAGGCGGCTCATATCGATATCGATGCGCGCCCGCGCCACGCGCTGTTCCCAGACCGAGTGGTCGGAAATGCGCTTGCCGAAAGCGACGCGCTCGGTCAGGCGGCGGCACATCATCTCCAGCGCCACTTCCGCCGCGCCGATGGTGCGCATGCAGTGATGGATGCGCCCCGGCCCAAGGCGGCCCTGCGCGATCTCGAACCCGCGCCCTTCGCCCAGCAGCATGTTGGTGGCGGGTACGCGGACGTTCTCCAGCACCACCTCGCCATGCCCATGCGGCGCGTGGTTGTAGCCGAAGACCGACAGCATGCGCTCGATCCTCACGCCGGGCGCGTCCATCGGCATCAGGATCATCGACTGGCTGCCGTGCCGCGAACCGTCGGGGTCGGATTTGCCCATCACGATCGCCAGCTCGCAGCGAGGATCGCCCACGCCCGACGACCACCACTTGCGCCCGTTGATGACATATTCGTCGCCGTCGCGGATGATCGAGCACTCGATATTGGTCGCGTCCGACGACGCCACCGCCGGTTCGGTCATCAGGAAGGCAGAGCGGATCTCGCCGTTCATCAGCGGAGTCAGCCAGCGGTCCTTCTGCTCGCGCGTGCCATAGCGGTGCAGCACTTCCATGTTGCCGGTATCGGGGGCAGAGCAGTTGAACACCTCGCTCGACCACGGCAGCCGGCCCATTTCCTCGGCACAGAGCGCATATTCGAGGTTGGTGAGCTGCTCGCCCTGGAACTCGAAGCTGTCGTCGACATGGGCGCGGCCCGCGCGCGGCGGCATGAACAGGTTCCACAGCCCTGCCGCGCGTGCCTTGGGCTTCAGCTCCTCGACCACGGGGATCGTCTTCCACGGATCGCCCTCATGGTGCTGGGCGCGATATTCGTCGGTGCGGGGCCGGATCTCGCTTGCAATGAAATCCCGTACCCGGTCGCGGAATGCGCGTTGCCGGTCGCTCAGCTCGAAATCCATTATACCCTCTTCCCTACGGCGTGGCGCACCCGTCCGGCGAGTCGCCCGTTCTGTCGCTATTTACATACGCTATTTTCGATAAATTCAAAATTCCACGGAAAAACGTGCTTGGCAAGCGTGCCCGATTTATTATTTTGCGAATCAACCTTAGGGAGAGAGATCATGAAAGCAGCCGTGTTGCGCGCCGTGGGCGCCCCGCTCGAGATCGAGGACATCGCCATTTCCAAGCCCGGCCCGCACGAGGTGCTGATCCGCGCCGTCGCGACCGGCGTGTGCCATTCCGACCTGCATTTCCAGAAAGGCCACTATCCCGCCGCGCTTCCGACCGTGCTGGGCCACGAATGTGCCGGTGTGGTGGAGCAGGTTGGCACCGAAGTGCGCACGGTGAAGCCCGGCGATCACGTCGTCACCTGCCTCTCCGCCTTTTGCGGGCATTGCGAGTTCTGCGTATCGGGCCATCTCTCGCTGTGCGAGGAGCCGGAGCTGCAGCGCGCCAAGGACGAGCCGCCGCGCATCGGCACGGGCGAGAAGCCAATGACGCAGTTCCTCAACCTCTCCGCCTTTGCCGAGCAATTGCTGATCCACGAACATGCCTGCGTGAAGATCCGGCCCGACATGCCGCTCGACCGCGCGGCGCTGATCGGCTGCGCGGTGACCACAGCATACGGTTCCGTCGTCCGCACGGCGGAAGTGCGCCCGGGGCAGAGCGTGGCGGTGCTGGGCTGCGGCGGGATCGGCCTTGCC
>JAPYSD010000470.1 GCA_029936705.1 Croceicoccus sp.
TCCAGCGGGGACTCCAGCCCAGGTCCAGCCCGGCCAGGTCGGCCATCTGGAAAGGGCCCATGGGGAACCCGAAATCGAGCAGGACCTGGTCGATCTGGTGCGGCTTCGCGCCCTCCATCAGCAGCGCATTGGCCTGCTTCTGACGCGCGGCGAGCATGCGGTTGCCGATAAAGCCGTGGCACACGCCCGAAACGACCGCGACCTTGCCGATGGTCTTGGCCAGCTTCATCGCGGTGGCCAGCACCTGCGGCGCGGTCTTGTCGCCGCGCACGATTTCCAGCAGCCGCATGACATTGGCGGGCGAGAAGAAGTGCAGGCCGATCACCCATTCCGGCCGGCTGGTGGAGGCGGCGATCTCGTTGACGTCCAGATAGCTGGTGTTGGTCGCCAGGATCGCACCGGGCTTCATGATCGCATCGAGCTTGCCGAAGACCTGCTTCTTGATCTCCATCAGTTCGAACACCGCCTCGATCACCAGGTCGCAATCGGCGAGGTCGGCATAGTCGAGCGATCCGGTCAGGTTGCCCATGGCCTGTTCGACCTGCTTTTCGGTGATGCGGCCCTTCTTGGCGGTATTCTCGTAATTGCGGCGAATGATGCCGGTGCCGCGGTCCAGCGCGTCCTGCTTCATCTCGACCATGGTCACGGGGATGCCCGCGGACAGGAAGTTCATCGTGATGCCGCCGCCCATCGTGCCCGCGCCGATGATGCCGACCTTGCGGATCGGCAGGATCTCGGTGTCCTTGGGCAGATCGTCGATCTTCTGCGCGGCGCGTTCGGCGAAGAACACGTGGCGCAGTGCTTTCGACTGGGTGCCGGTGACGAGCTTCTGGAACAGTGCCCGCTCGGTCTTGATGCCCTCTTCATAGGGCTGGCTGACCGCGGCCTCGACCGCCTGGATGCAGGCTTCGGGCGCTTCGAAGCCTTTCAGGCGGCGGGCATTGGCCTTGCGGAAATCGTCGAACGCGCCGGCCGGCGTGTCGGAAATGCGGTCGGTGCGGCGGCTCGACACCGGATGTTCGCTGCGGCCCGCGGCGTCCTGCGCGAAAGCGATGGCGGCGTCGGCCAGATTGCCCTCGTCCTCGACCACGGCGTCGAGCAGGCCCATCGCCATGGCCTTCTTTGCGGGGACGGGATTGCCGGTGACGATCATCGGCAGCGCGGCCTCCACCCCGACCACGCGGGGCAGGCGCTGCGTTCCGCCTGCGCCGGGCAGGATGCCCAGCTTCACCTCGGGCAGGCCCATCTTCGCGGAGGGAACGGCGACGCGGTAATGGCAGCCCAGCGCGACTTCCAGCCCGCCGCCCAGCGCCGTACCGTGGATCGCGGCGATGACGGGCTTGGGGCAATTCTCGATTCCGTCGACCACTTCGGGCAGGCTGGGGCCGACCGGCGGCTTGCCGAATTCGGTGATGTCCGCGCCCGCGAAGAAAGTGCGCCCGTCGCAGCGGATGACCACTGCCTTGACCGCATCGTCGGAAGCGGCTTGCTCCATCGCGGCGGCCAGCCCTTGCCGGACCGCCGCGCCCAGCGCGTTGACCGGCGGATTGTCGGAAGTGACGACCAGCACGTCGCCCTGCATGCGGGTGGATATCACGGACATTCTGCTCTCCTCGATCCCGTTGCGGCCCCGCCTGCCGACCGGCATCGCGGGGCCATGCCCGTCACGGCGGGCTTGGCATACCCACTATTCTAACAAATCGATCCGCAGATCAAGCCTCGTTTATGGATCGCGGTAATATGGCGGATAGACACGGGAAATTGTCGCGCCAAGAGCGCCGCGCCAAGCAAACCGGAAAATTGAAATAGGGAATTGGCCGGGTGCTGTTGACCCCGCCGATTCGCCGCCGCGCGTCAGCCGAACAGCGAAACCGTCTGTGATCCGATGGCGATCGCCTCGCCGTCGCTGTTCCACATCGCCATGGCCTGCGCCGACAGGCCGGACTGCGCCTGGTCGCTACGCGATTCCAGCAGCCACCAGCCTTCGCGGGTCTGCGGCAGCGGGGTAACGATATTCAGGTTCCATGTCGCCGAAGACACCGGCCCGCCGCCGTCCAGCAGGCGAATGGCGGCGGGGGGCAGCCCGTCGCCCAGCACCAGCAGTTCGGTCGTAGGGTCCAGCTCCTCGCGCTCTCGCAAGCGGACCCAGCGGCGCAGCAGCGGTTCGGTGTCCTGGCCGGGTGGCTGCGAATGGGCGAATTCCATCTTGCGCACGAAGGCGGGCGCGCTCTCGGGCAGGTCCAGCGGAACCTCGGCCGCCGCGGGGCCGGGCGGGGCAGAGGGCGCGGCAAGGTCGGCGCGCGAAGGCCGCTGCGCCATGCAGGCGAAGATCGCCTTCAGCATCACGCCTTGTCCGGTGGTCAGCTCCGCCTCGACAAAGGCGCTGGAGCGGCCCCGGCGCATCAAACGCGCGGTGCCAGTGACATGACCCTCGACCGGGCCGACAAATGCGATCTGCGCGCTGCGCAGCGGCGGCAGGTCGGGCGCAAGCGATGCCGCCGCGCGCCATGCAAGCGCGCTGGACAGCCCGCCATAGCAGGTGCGGCCCTGTTTCCAGTCGCCCGGTATCTCCGCTTCGACCCGCCCGGCATCGACCGCGGCGGCGCTAAGCCATGGGCCTGCCGCTACCACGCCGCACCCCTCTGATCGGCGGGTCTGCGCGCGGTGGGGTGCGATGCGGACAGCCCGCCATCGACCGCCAGCGCCTGCCCGGTAATGTAACTCGCCGCATCGGAGCACAGGAACAGCGCGGTCGCCGCGATCTCCTCAGGCTCGCCGCCGCGGCCCAGCGGGTTCAGCATGCCGACCTTGTCCAGCTTGCCCGCCGCCCGCGCGCCGTCGAAAAGCGGCTTGGTCATCCCCGTCTCGATCAGGCCGGGGCAGACCGCGTTGATCCGCACGCCCGATCCGGCCAGCTGCTGCGAGGCGGTCTGCACCAGGCTGATGACGCCCGCCTTGGACGCGGAATATTGCGCCGGACCCGCGCCCGAACGCAGCCCCGCGACGCTGGCGGTGCACAGGATCGCGCCGCCGCCATGCCGCGCGATGGCGGGTGCGGCGTGCTTCACCGCCAGGAACGGACCGATCAGGTTGACGCGCAGAACCTCCAACCACAATTCGGGCGTGGCATCGAAATAGCCGCCTGGCGTGCCGCCGGTAATCCCCGCATTGGCGTAGAAGATGTCGAACCTGCCGAACTC
>JAPYSD010000471.1 GCA_029936705.1 Croceicoccus sp.
GCCCGGCCGGTGAATGGCGGCGCCGCCCCGCCCTGCGGTGCAGGGGGGCGGCGCAGTCCATGTGGGGTTAGCACAGACGCGGTGCCAGTCCAGCCGGGCGGCATCTATCATTTGAGTTAGGATTCGAGCGCCAGGTGACGGGAACGTCATCGGCCAGTCACCTGCCCGTCACCGGCCCGTCACCAGTCCGCCGCGCGAAACACTTGCCTGCGGGGGCGGGCCGGTGGCAAGGCGTGGCCCTGCAGGGGCGGCACGAAGGACCGCCCCGTTCGACGAGGATTCCCCAGCAGCCATGGCCACCCAGCAGACCGGATCGCACGATCACGACGTCATCATCATCGGATCGGGGGCGGCGGGGCTTTCGGCGGCGTTGGTGCTGGCCAGGCGGCTCAAGGTGCTGGTGCTGGCCAAGGGCACGCTGGAATCGGGATCGACCGCCTGGGCGCAGGGCGGCATCGCCGCGGTGCTGGACGAGGGCGACACGTTCGACGACCACATCCGCGACACGATGATCGCGGGCGCGGGGCTGAACCGGCGCGAAACCGTGGAATTCGTGATCGAACGCGCGCCCGAATCGATCGAGCGGCTGATCGCGATGGGCGTCCCCTTCAACCGCGAGGAGGGCGAGATCCACCTGACGCGCGAGGGCGGCCATTCGCATCGCCGCATCGTCCATGTGAACGACGCGACCGGCTGGGCGGTGCAGGCGGCATTGCTGAAGGCCGCGGAGGAGAATGCCAATATCACCCTGCTGCCGGGGCGGGCGTGCATCGACCTGATCACCGGGCGGCACGAGGAGAAATACTCGGGATCGGGCCGGGTCTGGGGCGTCTATGCGATGAACCAGGACACCGGCGAGGTGGAAACGCATGTCGCGCGCGCCACGATCATGGCGGCGGGCGGCGCGGGCCGCGTGTACCAGTTCAGCACCGCACCGCGCGGCGCGACCGGCGACGGCATCGCGATGGCCTGGCGCGCGGGCGCTCGCGTTTCGAACATGGAGATGATGCAGTTCCACCCGACCTGCCTCTACAACCTGGAGGTCAAGAACTTCCTGGTGACCGAGGCGGTGCGCGGCGAGGGCGGGCGGCTGATCAACCCGCGTAGCGGCAAGCGCTTCATGGAATTCTACGACCCCGAACGCATGGAACTGGCCCCGCGCGACATCGTCGCCCGCGCCATCGACAGCGAGATCAAGCGATTTGGCCTGGACTATGTCCACCTCGACATCAGCCACATGCCGGCGGAGTTCGTGAAGGGGCATTTCCCGACGATCCATGAAAAGCTGCTGGGCCTTGGCATCGACATGACGACGGGGCCGATCCCGGTGGTGCCCGCGCAGCATTACACTTGCGGCGGCGTGCTGATCGGGCTGGACGCGCGCACCGACCTGCCCGGCCTGTGGGCGGCGGGCGAATGTACCGAGAGCGGGCTGCACGGCGCGAACCGGCTGGCGTCGAACTCGCTGCTGGAATGTTTCGTGTTCGGCGACGCGGCGGCGCGCGACATCCTTGCCTGCTGGGACAAGCTCGACACCCCGCCCGCGATCCGCGAGTGGGACGCCAGCCGCGTGTCCGAGGCCGACGAGGAAGTCGTCATCAAGCAGAACTGGACCGAGATCCGGCGCTTCATGTGGAACTATGTCGGCATCGTGCGCACGACCAAGCGGCTGGAGCGCGCCTCGCACCGCATCGCGCTGCTGGAGCGCGAGATCGAGGATTACTACGGCAGTTTCCGCGTCACCACCGACCTGATCGAACTGCGCAACCTGCACCAGTGCGCCGCGCTGATCGTCGAAGCGGCGCTGAAGCGGCACGAGAGCCGCGGCCTGCACTACACGCTCGACTATCCCGAAACGCTGCCCGAAGCGCGCGACACGGTGCTGGTGCCGTAGCCGCCAGGATTCTCAGAAAAACAGCCGCCCGATCAGGATCAGCGCCATCGCCCCCAGGACCGAGGCGAGGCAGCCGGGCTGGCTGAAGTCGCGGCGGCCGCGGCTTGTGAGCAGGCCTGCCAGCAGCGCGCCGCCCACGCCCAGCAGGATGGTGGCGATCCACCCCATGTCGACCGCGCCCGGATAGAACCAGCGCGCCAGTGCCCCCACGACAAGCCCGCTGACGATCGCGCCGATGACGTTGAACATTTCCCTTGTTTGCCTTTCGCCTGATTCGTGACCGGACCGGCATTCCTGCGCCGGTCGGCCATGGTTTTTCCCGTGCCCCGCCCCCATATCCAGTGGGCGGCACCGACCGCAACGAAGCGGTGGAAAAGTTTTTTAAAGCCGCGAACGGGTCTTGCACCGCCGGGGCTGCAAGGCGCGAGCCGGGCGCGGGCTGGCCGCGGTGCGTTTCGGTGGAAAACTTGCGCTTGCCTGACGTGCGCTTTGCGGCACAATCCCTAGCGGTCGGCTGATGAAGCGAACCGCTAGACCTTGTGCAGCACCGCGTTGCCCCCTTTTACCGGGGAAACCCGCGAAAGGCACGGAAAACGGCGGCGCTATCCTGCAAGGGCAGGGCAGCCGGATGGGGCTAATTCGATGATCCGGTCGTGCGCGGCACGAACACCGGGCCCGAAATGCGCCTCGATGTGATGACATGACGAATGACGGGGCGGCGACGATGGATTTCAGAAACGGTGATGCAGGCCATGAAAACGAAGTTCCGACCGGGGAGGTTCAGGTGAGCAGCAGCGACGTCGATACGGCTCCGGCCCTCGAGAAGGCGGGCGAGGTGCTGGCGAAGGCCATGGCCGACACGGCGGCGAAGAAGCCGCTGTCGTCGAAGGACGTGGCCGAGCGCCGCTTTGCCATCGTCACCGATCCGGCCCGCGATGCCAAGCTGACCGAGTTCGGCAAGGAAACGCTGGAGGACCGCTATCTGCTGCCCGGCGAATCGTACCAGGACCTGTTCGCCCGCGTGGCCGATGCCTATGCCGACGACCAGGAGCATGCGCAGCGGCTGTACGACTACATCTCGAAATTGTGGTTCATGCCCGCGACGCCCGTGCTGTCGAACGGCGGCACCGGGCGCGGCCTGCCGATCTCGTGCTATCTGAACTCGGTCGATGACAGCCTGGAAGGCATCGTCTCCACCTGGAACGAGAACGTGTGGCTGGCCTCGCGCGGGGGCGGCATCGGAACGTACTGGGGCAATGTGCGCGGCATCGGCGAGCCGGTCGGCCTCAACGGCAAGACC
>JAPYSD010000472.1 GCA_029936705.1 Croceicoccus sp.
GAGCACACCCTTCACACGGGTGGGGTCGCAAGTTCAATCCTTGCCGCGCCCACCATCCTCCCCATCGCCGCGGCGACCGCGACGGGACGGATGGCCGCAGGATAACCGCACCTTCCCCCGCTCATACACCCCCCCCCGCGCAGGCTGCTGTCCGACGGCGGTTCCCGCCGTCCTCCACGCGATTCCGGTCGCCCACCGACCCGTCCATTCTGCGACAGAACGTTACAGTCTCGCCATCATCCTGCCTCAATTCGTCGCACAGGTCGGTCAAGCCGACCACTCCTTCACGGTCCCGGCCAACGCTGTTCATCTATTGGCAAGCATAAGGTAAACACCAGCTTGGGTGCTCGTGTACGGCAGCAATGTCGTGCGCTTTTTTTTCGAGGGGTGAAGAGATCTGATGGCCGGGCAATGCATCACGGGGGGATCGGGCCTTAGCGGCCCGTTGCAACGCGATGGCCGGCTGAACGAACTGAAGGAGTGACCTGTATGAATACCCTTACCAAACGTTCCAAGGCCATGCTGCTGCTGGCCACGCTTGCCCTGCCCGTGTCGGGCCTGGCCGCGCAGGAGCAGACCCCGCCGCAGGGTGACACGCTGAGCACCACCTATGGTCCGCAAATGCCCGCCATGTCGGAAATGACCCGCGGTCCCGATCTCGACGGCATCATCTCGGCGCGCAGCGGCGATCGCATCCAGATCACCGCCGAGGACGGTACCAAGACCGTGCTGACCGTGACGGACGAGACCCGCATCAAGTCGAGCGGCGGTTTCCTCGGTCTTAACAAGGACCGCCTGGCCGCGAACGAGCTGCTGAACGGCGTGCCCGTCTCGGTCGAGACGATGCAGTGGGACGGCGGCCTGGTCGCGGGCGAGATCGATCTGAAGACCAAGGATCTCAAGACCGCCACGATGATCCACAACGCCACCGACCAGCGCTTTGGCGAGAACGAGCTTGCGATCCAGCAGAACGCTGCCGCGACCGAGGCCCTGCGCGGCCGTTTCGGTGACATCGACAAGTACAATGTGAAGAACGTGACCAACGTCAACTTCGACACCGGCAAGTCCAACCTGTCCGAGGCGGACAAGGCGCTGCTGTGCAACACCGCCAGCCAGGCCGACGCCATGGAGAACGCGCTGCTGCTGGTCGTGGGCTACACCGACTCCACGGGCAGCCAGGAATTCAACCAGGTGCTGAGCGAGAAGCGCGCGGCCCGCGTGGTGAACCACCTGCAGCAGGCCTGCGGCTGGAAGCCCTATCGCATGCTGACCCCGACCGGCATGGCCGAGGCGGATCCGATGGCCGACAACTCCACGCCCGAAGGCAAGGCGCAGAACCGCCGCGTCGCGGTGAACGTGCTGGTCAGCAAGGCCGTGGACGAGATGTAAAGTCCCGCACAGGGAAACCATCGAAGGGGGCAGGCGCGGGCCTGCCCCCTTTTTTTGTGCGTTCCACGTGCCGCGCGCTGCCCGCCGACGGGCTCTCAGCGCTTGGAAACGCAGCGGCCCCGCCACCCTTGCGGATGACGGGGCCGCCGATTGACCGCCGCCCAAACCGGCGGTCGCAAAAGCCTCAGACGAAGCGGTTGATCAGGTTCTCCAGCCGCTCCTGCTGGCCCGAGCTGTGCTTGGGCGCCAGGTTCTGCTGCACCGCCATGTCGGCGATGTCGGACAGGCTGGTGCCGTCGGCATGGACCTTGCGGCCCAGGTCGCCGTCCCAGCCGGCGTAACGCTTGTCGCGGATCGCATCGAGGCGCCCGTCCTCGATGATGCGCTCGGCATTCAGCAGCGCGCGGGCCAGCACGTCGACGCCGCCGATGTGACCGTACAGCAGGTCGACCGCGTCGCTCGACTGGCGGCGCACCTTGGCGTCGAAGTTGAAGCCGCCGGTGGTGAAGCCGCCCGCCCGGATGATCTCGACCATCGCCAGCGTCATTTCCTCGACCGAGTTCGGAAACTGGTCGGTGTCCCAGCCATTCTGGTGGTCGCCGCGATTGGCGTCGATCGAACCGAAGATGCCGAGCGCGTTGGCCATGGCGATTTCATGCTCGAAGGTGTGGCCCGACAGCGTGGCGTGGTTCGCCTCGATGTTGACGCGCACCTCGTTCTCGAGGCCATAGCGCTTGAGGAAGCCATAGACCGTCGCGGTGTCGAAATCGTACTGGTGCTTGGTCGGCTCGTGCGGCTTGGGCTCGATCAGGATCGTGCCGGTGAAGCCGATCTTGTGCTTGTGCTCGACCACCAGGTTCAGGAAGCGGCCGAAATTGTCCATCTCGCGCTTGAGGTTGGTGTTGAGGATCGTCTCGTAACCCTCACGGCCGCCCCACAGCACGTAGTTGCTGCCGCCCAGGCGATGCGTCGCGTCCATGGCAGAGCGGACCTGTAGCGCGGCCCACGCATAGATTTCCGGGTCCGGGCTGGTCGCCGCGCCCGCCGCATAGCGCGGGTCGGAGAACAGGTTGGCCGTGCCCCACAGCAGCTTGCGGCCGGTTTCGCCCTGCAGCTGTTCCAGGTGATCGACCGCGGTGCCGAAATTGCGCTGGTAATCGGCGACATTGCTGGCCGGTTCCATCACGTCGACATCGTGGAAGCAATAGAACGGCAGGTCCAGCTTGCGCACGAAGTCGAGCGCGGTGGCGCGCTTCATCGCGGCGGCTTCGGTGCTGTTGGGGTGCGACTGCCAGGGGCGGTCGAACGTGCCCGCGCCGAACACGTCGGAACCGGGCCAGCAGAACGTGTGCCACATGCAGACGGCGAAGCGCAGCTGCTCTTCCATCGTCTTGCCCAGGACCGTGCGGTTCTTGTCGTAATAGCGGTACGCAAGCTCGTTGTCCGAGTCGGGCCCTTCGTAGGCAATGACCGGGAATTCGGCGAAATAGTCGGAAGCGGTGGACATCAGAAACCTCTCTTGGGGGTGATACGGGGATAGGCATCTCGAAACGCGTGCTTGCGCGGCGCGAGCCGGTCGACGAGCGCCGGTTCGGGATCGATCCGGTGCGATACGGGCGGCGGCGTGCAGACATCGGCGGGCGTGCCGCCATCGACGGCCAGCTGCGCCAGCCGCGCGGCGCCCAGCGCGGGGCCGACCTCGCCGCCTTTCAGATAGACGAGCGGGACTTCGAAGGCAGCGGCGATGATCCGGCCCCAATAGCCCGAGCGTGCACCCCCGCCGATGACCGAAAGGCTCTCGACC
>JAPYSD010000473.1 GCA_029936705.1 Croceicoccus sp.
GCCGAAGCCTATACGCGGCAGGTGATCCTGCGCGAATTCGACAGCTCGGCGATTGTCGAGCTGGGCAGCGACGGCAAGGTGCGCACCGCCGCGATCGTCGATCCCGAAAGCGATTTCGGCCCCGCCAGCATCAAGCCCGAGATCTTCACCAAGCTGAAGGACGGCTCACGCGTCGAAGTGACCGCCGTGGCCGAGCGGACCGAGGCGGTGGCGCCTCTCGACCTGAGCAATGGCATATTCCTCTATGCCTCGCGCGAATCCGATCCGCTGGCGCTTGTCCAGTGGCAGCGCGCGCAAAGCGTGCTGGCGAATTACGACGTGCTGACCGACAATGTCCGGTCGCTGCAATTGCAGTTCAACATCGCGCTGCTGGTGGTGTCGCTGGCGCTGGTCGGGCTGGCCGTTTGGTTCGCGCTGCGCTTTGCCGACCGGCAGGTGGGTCCGCTCGCCGAGCTTGTCGACGCGGCGCGCGACGTGGGTGCGGGCAATTTCGCCAGCCGGGTCAGTGGGCGGACCGGGTCGGACGAGATTGGCCTGCTCAACCGTGCGTTCAACCGCATGACGGTGCAGATCGAGCGCCAGACGGCGGCGCTGCTATCGGCGAACGAGCAATTGCACGAGCGGCGTGCCTTTATCGAGGCGGTGCTCGATTCCGCGACGGCGGGCATCGTTTCGATCGATACGGATGGCACGATCCTGCTGATCAACGGCTCGGCCCAGACCCTGCTGGTGGGCGAGAACGACGAGGCGCCGGTCGGCCAGACTTTGGCCAAGGTCGCCCCGGCGCTGGCGGCGCTGGTGGAGGAAGGCAAGTCCGCCGGCATCGCGCAGATCCCGCGCGGCGGCGACATGCGGACGCTGGCGGTCAAGCGCGCCCGCACGACGCATGGCCACGTGCTGACGTTCGAGGACATCACGCGGCAATTGCTGGACCAGCGCCGGGCCGCCTGGTCCGACGTGGCGCGCCGCATCGCGCACGAGATCAAGAACCCGCTGACCCCGATCCAGCTGGCGACGGAACGCCTCAACCGCCGCTATCGCCGCCAGATCGAGACCGATGGCGAGCTGTTCGACGAGCTGACGCAGACGATCATCCGGCAGGTCGGCGACCTGCGCAAGATGGTCGACGAATTCTCGAGCTTTGCGCGCATGCCCAAGCCCAGCTTCCGGCGCGAGGATATCTCGGACCTGGTCCGGCAATCGATGTTCCTGCAGGAAGTCGGCCATCCCGAGATCACCTATCGCTTCCACGGCGAGGACGGGGACACCGGCGTCGACTGCGACCGCCACCAGGTCGGGCAGGCCATGACCAACGTGCTGAAGAACGCGGCCGAGGCGATCGAGGCGCGCAAGCTGGCCGAGGGCGACGATTACCGCGGCCAGATCGAGGTTGCGCTGAAGCCCGACAGCAAGGGCGTGACGATCACCGTGACCGACAACGGCAGCGGACTGCCGCAGCAGGGCGAGCGGATCGTCGAACCCTATATGACCACGCGCGAGAAGGGTACGGGCCTTGGCCTTGCCATCGTCCAGAAGATCCTGGGCGAGCATGGCGGGCATATCGGGTTCGAACCGGCGCAGGACGGCGGCACCGTGGTGCGCATGCGCTTTGCCCGCGATCCGCTGGCTGAGGAAGCCGGGGCGGGCGCCGGAAACGATGCGGACATGCGCGAGGGACCGGACAAGGACGGTCGGCAGGCCGCGGAATGACAGGATTTACCCAAGGAAGGCAGGATTTGCTCTGATGGCACTCGATATTCTGATTGTCGACGACGAACGCGACATTCGAGAGCTGGTCGCAGGCGTGCTTTCGGATGAAGGCTATGAATGCCGGACCGCGGGCGACAGCAGCGCGGCGCTGGCCGCCATCGACGAACGCAGGCCGTCGCTGGTGCTGCTGGACGTCTGGCTACACGGTTCGCCCATGGACGGGCTGGAAGTGCTGGACGCGATCAAGCAGCGCGAACCGGACCTGCCGGTGATCGTGTTCTCGGGCCATGGCAACATCGATACCGCGGTGTCGGCGATCAGCAGGGGCGCGGTCGATTTCATCGAGAAGCCGTTCGAATCCGAGCGGTTGCTGCTGATGGTTGAGCGCGCCACGGAGACCGAGCGCCTGCGGCGAGAGAACGCGCAATTGCGCAGCGACGGCGGCGCGGGTTTCGAGGAATTCAACGGCAATTCCGCCGCGATCAACGCGGTACGCGCCACGCTGAAGCGGGTCGCCAATACCGGAAGCCGGGTGCTGATCACCGGTCCTGCCGGTGCGGGCAAGGAAATGGCCGCGCGGCTGCTGCACCACTGGAGCGCGCGAGCGGAAAAGCCGTTCGTCACCGTCAATTCGGCCCGCATCACGCCCGAGCGGTTCGAACAGGAACTGTTCGGCGAGGAGTCGGGCGGCAGGCTGGTGCGCGCCGGTCTGCTGGAACTGGCCGATGGCGGCACGCTCTACCTCGACGAGGTGGCCGACATGCCCGAATCGACGCAGGCGCGGATCCTGCGCGTGCTGACCGACCAGGCTTTCGTCCGGGTCGGCGGCAACCGGCAGATCCGGGTCGACGTCAGGGTCGCGTCCTCCAGCTCGCAGGACCTGGCCGAGGCGATTGCCGACCGCCGCTTTCGCGAGGATCTCTATTACCGGCTGAACGTCGTGCCGGTCACGGTACCGGGCCTGGCGGAGCGGCGCGGCGACATCCCCGTCCTCGCCAATCATTTCTTCTCGCGCTATGCGCGCAGCCAGGGCTATGCCCCGCCTGAAATCAGCGACGAGGCGGTCGCGGTGCTGCAAAGCTATGAATGGCCCGGCAATGTCCGCCAGCTGCGCAATGTGGTCGAACGCACGCTGATCCTGGCCCCGCGCGAAAGGGTCTCGACCATCGAGGCGGACATGCTGCCCGCCGAGATCACGCAGGAGCCGAGCGGAGATAGCGCGGGCATCACCGCGATGATGGGCATCCCGCTGCGCGAGGCGCGCGAACAGTTCGAGCGGGAATATCTGCGCGTGCAGATTCGGCGTTTTTCGGGAAACATTTCGCGCACCGCGTCTTTCATCGGGATGGAACGCTCGGCGCTGCACCGCAAGCTTAAGACGCTGGGACTGTCCGAAAAGCGTGACGAAACCGCCTGATTTCGGGGAAACTGCAGATTTCGGCGGCAGCGCGCAGCGAAGTGATTGCGCTGCTGCAATGCAG
>JAPYSD010000474.1 GCA_029936705.1 Croceicoccus sp.
GCCCGGCGCGCCGTACACATGGCTGTAGGCGGTGCGGGGCTTTCCCGGCACCTGTCGATCCCCACCCTGGCCGCGCAATTGCACGACATTCTCGTAAACCTGGCGCAGGCCCGACGCGCCGATCGGCTCGCCGCAGGCCAGGCAGCCGCCATCGGTGTTGACGGGCAGCCGCCCGCCCAGCTCGGTCCGTCCCTCGGCCAGCCAGCGTTCCTGCTCGCCCGGCTGGCAGAACCCGTTTTCGGCCATGTGCATCAGCTCGGCGCCCGCCTCGGTGTCCTGCAGCTGCGCGACGTCGATGTCGCCGGGGCTCACGCCCGCGATCTCGAACGCGTCGCGGCTGGCGATGGCGGTCGCGGTGCCGCCGACGCCCACGTCGGTGCTGGGGGCGAACACCTCGAAACTGCCGGGCGGCCGGGTGCGCATCGCCGCTGCCTTCAGCCGGATCGGCGCGATGCCCAGCTCGCGCGCCTTGCGCTCGCTTGCCAGCAGCAGCGCGACGCCGCCCTCCGCCGGGGAACAGAACATGTATTTGGAATAGGGATCGGACACCATCGGCCCGTCCATGATGACATCCAGCGGCACCGGCTCGCGCCGCCAGGCGTGCGGTGCGCGCGACCCGTTGCGAAACGCCTTTTCCGCGACCAGCCCCAGCGTCTTTCGCGAAATGCCGTTCAGCGCCATGTAGCGCATGATCTTGCAGGCGAAGAACTGGGTGGTGACCATGTAGCCCGCCTCGCCGTACCATTCGGGCAGGTTGTATTCGGACGGCTTGGCATCGAACGCGCCGCGCGGGTGCTTGTCGAACCCGACCGCCAGCCCGATCTCCGCCTCGCCCGACTTGATCGCCATCTGCGCGGAAAACAGCGCCGATCCGCCCGCCGCGCAGCCGTTGCGCACGTTGATGAACTGCACGCCCGTCAGGCCAAGCTGCTCGACCATGGTGTCGGGATTGCCGGCGGCGTCCGATGCGCCATAGGCGAACTGGACGTCCTTCCATTCGAGGCCAGCATCCTTCAGCGCCTGCCGCACCGCGAACACGCCTTGGTCGACCCCGCTCATGCCGGGCGTGCGGCCGAAGGGGTGGATGCCGATGCCGATGATGCACACGTCGGTCATTACGCCGCCTCCCTCGCCTGCGCGGCCGCGGGGCGGAACGCGGGGATCAGCACGGTCTCGCCGTACTCCCTGGCGAACGGGGCGGGTTCGAATTCCAGCGCCATGCCGATCTCGATCGCGCCGAAGTCCACGCCGGTCAGCCGCGCCTCGACGATGGTCTCGCCCGGCAGCTCGACATAGGCGAGCGCGAAGGGCTCGAACGCCTCGGGCCCGGCATAGGGCGGGCTTTTCGGGCGAAAGCGCTGGATCGTATAGCTCCACAGCGTGCCGCTGCGCGACAGCGGGACCGGCTCGAACCGGTCGCTTGCGGGACAGGGAAAAGTGATGCGCCCCGTCTCGCGGTCGCGCCCGCCGATCAGGCGCGGCAGGTTCTCGGGCGTGAAAAGCCCCTGTGCTATCGCATCCATCGCAGTCCCCTCCCGCCCCCTTGGCGGGCATGATTCGTCTTGTGCTTCACGCATCTAAGCGCAAAGCCGGGTGCGATGTATGCTGCGCAAATTGCTAGGCTTGCGGCGCGGGACCGGGACCGGGACCGGAACGGGATCAGTTGACCGAGAGATAGCCCAGCTGCGCCGCCTTGAACACGGTCTGGCTGCGGTTCACGGCGTTCAGCTTGGTCGACGCGTTGTGGATGTGGAACCGCACCGTCGCCCTGCTGCGCGATATGATCATGCTGATTTCCATGTCGGTCTTGCCGATCGCGGCCCAGCGCAGGCACTCCACCTCGCGCTTGGACAGGCGCGATCCGGGGGGCAGCGCCTCCATGTCGGCCATCGCGCGGGTATAGGTGCGGATGAAGGCGCGCGCATAGATGCCCAGCATCGCGCCGTACTTGTCGAACTCTTCCGACAGGTCCGTGCGCGAGGTGTCGACCGGATTGAAGCTGACCGCCCCGATCTTGCCGAACACCATGTGCACCGGCACCACGATCGCCGCCTTGGTGCGGGCCCGCGTCTCGAAATTGGCGAGGTCGATGGATTCCAGATAGGGATTGGGGATCGGCAAATGGAACCCCTCGGGATTGATCCAGAAGGGATCGTTCTCGAACCGGCAGGCCGAGGTGATGGGCGATTCCAGCGCGATGCGCGGGCTGCGCCACCACGCATTCTCGCTGTCGGACCAGCCGAAGATCTCGCTGGCCAGGATATTGCCGTCGGCATCGACTGGGGTGCGCTTGTCCGCGATGTCGTGCGCGGGGGCGGCGCGCATGCCATGCTCTGCCGCGATGTCGGCCAGCGCGGTCGCGGCCCTGCGGATGTCGGCGGGGGTGACGATGGTCACGTCCTCCAGCCGGTCGATCACGAATTTTGTCATTGTCATCCCCTCCCCGGATAACAAACGATAAGCGGCACGTGGCCAAAGGACAATGCGCGATTGCCCGCGCCACCCTAACATTTTGCAGAGCCTTCGCTGCGCCGCATTGCTGCTACCAACCGGGGCGGAGGAGCGCACCCATGAACTTCGAACTGACCGAAGACGAGGAAATGCTGAAGGCCGTGGTCGAACGGTTCGTGGCCGATCATTACGACGTCGAAAAGCGCCGCACATACCTGAAGGAACCGGGCGGTTTCAGTGGCGGCAACTGGTCCACGCTGGCCGAGCTGGGCCTGCTGGCCCTGCCCTTCGCGGAGGACGACGGCGGCCTGGACATGGGCGCGACGGCGCTGTCGGTGGTGTTCCAGGCGCTGGGCCGCGGGATCGTGGTCGAACCGCTGCTGGAAAGCGCGATCCTGCCCGGCCTGTACCTGGCGCACGGCCTGTCCGGGGACGTGCGCGACGAATGGCTGGCGGGCGTGCTGGCGGGCGAAAAACGCGTCGCCCTCGCCCGGCAGGACGCGGGGCTGCACGATGCGGGCGCCGCGCTGGAGATGCGTGACAGCGACGGCGGCACGGTGCTGTCGGGGCAGAAACCCTTCGCCATCGCGGGCGGAGAGGCGGACGCCTTCATCGTCGGCGGCGCGGACGGCACGGGCGCGCTCTACCTGGTGCCCGCCGATGCGGCGGGGCTGGACATCCGCGAATGGCGGCTTGCCGACGGCACGCACACCGCCTCGCTGACTTTCGAGGACG
>JAPYSD010000475.1 GCA_029936705.1 Croceicoccus sp.
GTGTCCAGCCGCTGAAGGACCGGATGGTCAGCGGCGAGATACGCGGCATCGTGGTCATCCCGCAGGATTTCGGGCGCGGCTATGCGCGCGGCAATCCGCCGCCGGTGCAGATCATCGCCGACGGGTCGATGCCCAACACCGCCAATTTCACCCGCGCCTATGCCGAGGGCCTGCTGAACACCTGGATGGCGAACGAGGCGGCGGCGCGCGGCGTGAATGCCGCCCCGCCGATCGATCTGTCGCTGCGCTACTGGTACAATCCCTCGCTCACCAGCCGCAATTTCCTGGTGCCGGGCGCGATCGCGATCGTGATGACCATGATCGGCACGCTGCTGACCAGCCTTGTCATCGCGCGCGAATGGGAACGCGGCACGATGGAAGCGATGATGGCGACGCCGATGCACATGGCCGAGTTCCTCGTCAGCAAGATCGTGCCCTATTTCGTGCTCGCGCTCGCCTCGATGGCATTGTGCACGCTGCTGGCGGTGACCGTGTTCGGCGTGCCGCTGCGCGGTTCGCCGCTGGCGCTGTTCGTGATCGCGGTCGCCTATCTGATGCCCGCGCTGGGCCAGGGGCTGTTTATCTCGGCGGTGACCAAGAACCAGTTCGTCGCCAGCCAGATCGCGCTGCTGTCAGGTTTTCTGCCCACCTTCCTGCTGTCGGGCTTCATGTTCGAGATTTCGTCCATGCCGGCCGTGATCCAGGCCATCACCTATATCGTCCCGGCGCGCTATTTCGTGCCGCTGCTGCAGACCGTGTTCCTGGCGGGCGACATCTGGCCGATGATCTGGCCCAACGTGGGCATCATGCTGCTGTTCGGCGCGGGCTTCTTCGTGCTGTGCATCCGCGTCACGCGCCGGAGCCTCGACTGATGAGCGGACTGGTGAGCGGCGCGCTGAAGGCGATGATCGTCAAGGAGTTCTGGGCGCTGCTGCGCGATCCCAAGGCACGCATCACCCTGGTGCTGCCGCCTTTGATCCAGCTGCTGATCTTCAGCTTCGCGGTCACGCTAGAGGTGAAGAACGTCGACATCGGCGTGCTCGACCGGTCGAGCGGCGCCGCCAGCACCGAGCTGATCGAGCGCATCGCCGGGGCGCGGACCTTTGGCGAGATCCGCCGCCTGCGCTCTGCAGACGACCTGCGCCGCGCGATCGACCGGCAGGAAGTGCTCGCCGCGCTGGTCATCGACGAGGATTTCGACCGCCGCATCGCGCGCGGCGAACCCGCGACGGTCGGCGTCGTGCTGGACGGCAGGCGGTCGAACGCGGCGCAGATCGTGGGCGGGTATCTCACCCGCATCGCCGCGGATGCCGGGCTGGAACTGCGGCCCAGTTCGGCCCCGCCGCCGCAGAACGCGGTCGCGATCAACTGGTTCAACCCGAACCTTGAATATATCTGGTTCAACATGCCCAGCCTGCTGGTGGTGATCGTATCGGTATCGGGCCTGTCGGTCACCGCGCAGACCGTCGCGCGCGAGCGCGAGATGGGCACGTTCGACCAGCTGATGGTCAGCCCGCTGACCGTGCCGCAGATCCTGATCGGCAAGATGGTCCCGCCCTTTTGCGTGGGGCTGTTCAACGGCACCATCTTCCTGGTGGTCGCGCCGCTGGTGTTCGGCGTGCCCTTCACCGGGTCGATCCCGTGGTTCTATGTCGGGCTGGCGATCTACCTCGTCTCGCTGGTCGGGCTGGGGATGTTCGTGTCGGCGTTGTCGACCACGCAGCAGCAGGCGTTCCTGGGGTCCTTCGTCGCGACCATTCCGGTCATCCTGCTGTCGGGTTTCGCCAGCCCGCTGGAAAACATGCCCGACTGGCTGCGGGCGATCACCTATATCAACCCCGCGCGCTATTTCATGGAAATCTCGATCGGCCAGTTCCTCAAGGCGATGCCCGTGTCCGACATGGTGCCGCTGTTGTGGCCGCTGGTCGTCATCAGCTTCGTCACCATATCGGTGTCGGGCTGGCTGTTCCGCGCGCGCATGGAGTGAATGCGAATGTTCCGCCCCGCCCTTCCCCTGCTGCTTGCCGGCACCGCCCTTGCCGCCACCGGCCTTGCCGGCTGCACCGTCGGACCGGATTACGACGCGCCGGTGCCGCAGCTGTCCGACAGCTGGATAGAGCCTGCGAACACCGCCGCGATCCAGCCCGCGTGGTGGGACCGCTTCGACGATCCCCGCCTCAGCGCGCTGATCGCCCGCGCCATGGCCGAGGCGCCCACTCTGGCAGAAGCCCGCGCGCGGCTGGCCGAGGCGCGCGCCAATCGCGATGCCGTGCTGGGCGGGCGCCTGCCGCAGGTGTCGGCCAGCGGCACCGCGACCGAGAACCGGATCAGCGAGAACGGCCTGCTGCCCGTCGGCGCCTTTCCCGGCTTCGATCCGCGCTACAGCCTGTTCGACCTGGGCTTCGACGCCAGCTGGGAGATCGACCTGTGGGGCCGCCGCACGCGCGAGGCGCAGGCCGCGCAGGCGCAGGCCGATGCCGCGCAGGCCGCCTATCAGGACGCGCTGGTCCAGCTGACCGCCGAGATTGCACGCGGCTACATGGACTTGCGCTCGGCGCAGCAGGTGGCGGCGCTGGCCGCCGGGCGGCAGGACGCGGCCGATGACCTCGCCGCGCTGACGCAGCAGCTCTATAACGCGGGCGAAGCGAACCGCATCGACGCCGAGGCTGCCAGTGCCGCGGCCGCCGACGCCGCCGATGCCGCCGCGCAGGCCCGCGCGCTGGAGGCATCCGCCGCCTATCGCATCGCGGCGCTGATGGGCCTGCCGCCCGAACAGCTTGTGCCCGAATTGCGCGAGGCCGCCCCCGTTCCCGCCGCGCCCGAACGGATCCTGGTCGGGCTGCGGTCAGACCTGCTGCGCCGCCGCCCCGACGTGCGCCGGGCCGAGCGCGAGCTGGCCGCCGCCACCGCGCGGATCGGCGTCGCCACCGCGGACCTGTTTCCGCGCTTCTCGCTGATGGGCGGGCTTGGCACGCAGGCGCAGGACGCGGGCAAGCTGTTCGATCCGGCGTCCACGCGTTTTTCCATCGGGCCCAGTTTCAGCTGGCCGATCTTTTCCGGCGGGCAGATCCGTGCGCGCATCCGCGCCGCCGATGCCGGGGCGGATGCCGCCGCCGCCGCCTATCAGCAGGCAGTCGCCGAAGCGCTGGCCGACAGCGAAGGGGCGATCAACCGCTTCCTTGAAG
>JAPYSD010000016.1:0-6082 GCA_029936705.1 Croceicoccus sp.
CCGCCGCCCCTGCCGAAGCGCCGGCGGCCCCGATGACGCAGGCACCCGCGCCCGCCGCGACCACCGTCACCGATGCCGAGGTCGACAGCTTTGCCGCGGCCCTGGTCGACATCCAGAAGATCGACGCCGACGCGGCGATCGCGGACGAGGAGAAGCAGGCCCAAATGGTCGCAACCGTGAGCGAACACGGCCTGACCCCGCAGCGCTTCAACGAGATCAGCACGCAGACGCAGACCAGCCCGGACCTGCAACAGCGCGTGCAGATGGCGATGAGCGAGATGATGGCACCTGCCGGCTGATCCGGCAGCGTAATTCGAAGAATAGGCGGGCGCCCGACACCATCGGGCGCCCGTCGTCATGCAGGGGGAGATTAGTCCGCCGGAACGGTCTTGGCGATTTCGCCCTTCGCCGTGTCGGCAGTATCGGTATCCGCCGGGTCCGCATCGTCGCTCGGATTGCCAGCTGGCAGCGCGACATTGTATTCCGACACGATCTTCCAGGTCTCGTCGGGCTGCCGCTGCCACACCGACTGGCTGGTGCTGTCGATCGCAACCGGATCGCCATCGGCCTTGCTGCGCACCGCGATCTTGGCGGTGGTCACCGCAAAGTCGGCGCCTGCGGAAACCCAGGTCTTGGTGGGGGTGACGGTCATCGTCAGATTGTCGTCACCCAGCAGCGAAGCATAATTCGCGCGGATCGAAGCGGGATCGGTCAGCGGCGTCGCATTCGGAACGACCAATGTCGCATTGGGCGCATAGACCGAAACCGCCCCGTCGACATCGCGCTGGTTCAGCGCCGCGATGCGGGCCGCCTGCGCTTCCTTGATCGAGGCTTCGGCCTGGACCGGATCGGGCGTTTCCTTGGCCGGAGCATCCAGAACCGTCGGCTCGTTCTGCGCGTCGCAGCCCGGCAGGCCGGTAAGGCACAGGCCGAGAACGCATGAAACGATCACACGACAACGCAAGTTCATGATCCTCTCTCCAGCAGACGGAAAGGCCGCTGCAGGCCAGTAAACGGAAAAGCCCGAAGGGAAAGACGGGTTCCCGGCCAGACCCTTAGCGGGTCGTTTCCGTTTCTTCGATCATTTTCACGAATTTTTCGCGCCACCAGTGAACGTCCTCGCGCTCTACCCCTTCACGCAGCGTCTTGAAGCGCGACTTCCGTTCGGCAAGCGGCATTTTGAGGGCGCGCTGGATCGCGTCGGCGACTTCTTCGGGGGCATAGGGATTGACCAGCAGAGCCTCCGGCATCTGCGCCGCCGCACCGGCAAAACGCGACAGCACGAGCACACCCGGGTCTTCGGGATCCTGCGCGGCGATATATTCCTTGGCGACCAGGTTCATCCCGTCGCGCAGCGGCGTCACCAGCCCGACGCGCGCTGCCCGGTACAGGGCCGTCAGTTCCTCGCGCCGATAGCCGCGGTTAACGTAACGGATCGGGGTCCAGTCGACCTCGGCAAACATGCCGTTGATGCGGCCCGCCAGCTCGTTCAATTCCTCGCGGACATGGCGATACTGCTCGACCTCTCCGCGCGAGGGCGGGGCGACCTGCACCAGCACGACCGATCGGTGCAGTTCGGGATGCGCCTTCAGCATGTGCTCGAAACTGACCAGGCGTTCCTGCAGGCCCTTGGAATAGTCCAGCCGGTCCACACCCACGATCATGGTCAATTGCCGAAGCGAAATGCGCATCCGCTCGGCCAGCTGGTGCGCCAGCTCGTTATGGCTGGACTCGACGAAATTATGGAAATCGATGCCGATCGGGCACACCACGGCGCGAAGGCGTTGGCCATCGACGGTGATGTAATCGCCATCGACCGACCCGCCCAGTTCATTCTCGCAATAATGGCGGAAGCTTTCCAGCCATTCCGCGGTCTGGAACCCGACGACGTCATATCCGAACATCGAGCGGACGAGGCGGCCATGATAAGGCAGCGACACCAGCAGCCGCGTTGGCGGCCACGGCGTATGCAGGAAGAACCCGATCTTGTTCTTGATCCCGTGGTCGCGCAGCAGCGATGCCAGGGGGATCAGGTGATAATCGTTGATCCAGATCGTATCGCCGGGCTCGATCATCACGTGAAGCGGTTCGGCGAAGCGCTTGTTCACGCGCTCATAGCCCGAACCGAAGCTGCGATTATATTTCGCTATGTCGATCCGGTAGTGGAACAGCGGCCACAGGGTGCGGTTGGCAAAGCCGTTGTAATATTCCTGGATATCCTGCGGCTCCAGGTCGACGACAGCAGAACGGACCCCGCTCACTTCCTCGAAACTGACCGAGCCGGTGAACTCGTCGACTTCCCGGCCCGACCAGCCGAACCATAATCCTCCCGATTCCCTCAGCGCTGCCTGAAGGGCGACGGCAAGGCCGCCCTGGGATCCGTCGGGACTGGGCATCGATACGCGATTGGAGACGACGATCAGGCGGCTCATGGCATTCCCCCGGTTGTTCGTTCCGCTCCACCAGGAGCATGTGATTGCAACGACCGGGCAAGCCATTCGTTCACGGCGTCGACGCCGGAAAGCCTGTAACTGGCGTGCGTAATGCGAGGCTCGCCGACAAGGATGGCGGCGCCCCCGGCATTCTCCACCGCCTCGAACCCGTCTTCGTCGGTAACATCGTCGCCCAGGAAGACCGGACGATACCCGGCGAAAGGGCGCAGTTTCAGCAATTCGCCTATGGCTGTGCCCTTGTCGACGCCCGGTACCCTGACTTCTACCATGTCGTGTCCGCGCTGCAGGTGCAGATTATGATCGTCAGCCAGTTGCTGCGCCAAATCATGCGCCGCATCGCGCATCCGGGGCGCCCGCCGGTAATGCAGCGCCGCCCCCAGCGGCTTGTCCTCGAACAGCAGGCCATCGGCGGTATCGGCGAAGTCGGCAAACTGCTGCTGCGCAACGTCCAGTCCGGCCGGGCGAGGCAGGTACTCCCGCTCGCCGTCGGCCAGGCGCCATTCCGAACCGTGGCTGCCTGCCGCTGCCAGGCCGGTCATGCCGAACCCGTCCAGAACCTCGATCGCGCGGCCGCTGACAAGCGCCAGCCGACCGTTCAAACGGTCGCTTAGCGCATGAAGCGTGTCGATCAGCGTTTCCGGCACATGCACGGCGTCGGGACGATCGCAAAGCTCAACCAGCGTACCATCGAAATCGAGAAAAAGAGCGTCGGTGCCGAAATCCAGCAGCGGAGGTTCGGCGAGCGGCGGATCGTTGGGATGTGCTGTCACCCCTTGGGTTTGGCGGGTCGGGCCGATGCGGTCAACCCTTCGTGCTGCGAACGCGAATGCGCAGCCGCGCCCGGTTCTTCGGCCGCATTCCCTCGCAGCCAGCGCAGCATTTGTGCATCGCGGTGTGCCGCCATCCGCACCCGCCCATCGGCGACCGCCTGAAGATAGGCCCATCCGCGTTGCCACAGCCAGATCGGATAGCCGATCCACCGGCTCTGGTCGTGCGCCCGTGTCCCTGCAAGTTGAGCCAGCTTTTGCGGCGTCGGTCGGAACACGCGCTTCAGCGCGGCCAGCGGCCCAGACTTCGCCTCGCGAAACTGCAGGCGGCGGACGAGCGCGCGCCGATCGACCTGGGCGGGATGCTGGAACATCGCGTCCAGCGCACGGTCGACAAACGGCCGCGCCGCGTCGACGCGCGGCTCGAGCCAGTCGGGTATGTTGATCGGCCCCGCCTGCTGCGCGACCGCCAGCAGCAGGTCGAGCGAACGCCCGAGGGCGACACGATCCGCCGCCGCGACCAGCGCCTCGTGGTCGAGTTTTGGATGACGCCACAGCAAATGCACGTCCGAAATGGTGAGCGGCCCGTTGTCGAAGCAATTGTGCAAGGTCGCGTGGACCGTCAGGTGCAGAAGGTTGGCGAGCGGAGCAGAGAAACGCGCGGTGGCTTTGCCAAGCTGCCCTTCGATTGCCGTCTCCAGCAGCAGGGCGCTCAATTCCTCGTCCCCGTCCCAGTCGCGCGAATAGATGCGGTGGTGGATTTCCACCGTCACCTGGCCGTTCTCGCTTACCAGTTCCGGCAGCTGGTGGTTGTATTCGGTGCCAGAATTCTGCGCCCAGTCGGCCAGCGCGAACCCGTTGTCGCGCAGCCACCGATGCGCTTCTTCCGCCCGGTTCGCCGGGACAAGCACGTCGATATCGCGCAACGGGCGCATCGCCGGCTGCGGATAGACCGTGAAGGCCAGCGCTGCCCCTTTCAGCGCAACGTGATCGATGCCCCGTTCGTCGAGCAATTGCGAAACGCGGCCCAGCACCATCCGTTGTTCCAGGCCATAGATCGACTTGCGGCGATAGATGTCGTCGAAACCGGCCTGTATGTCGGCGGGTGCCTCGATCCGGTTGTCGATCAGATAGCGCCGCAGCAGATTGGCCGTTCTCGTACGAATGGCGATCGCCTCCAGCGCTCGCCAGTCCGCGTGGTTCAGCGCCGCGAAATGCGCATTGGGCGGAGCCGCGCCGCCGCAGATCTTTACGATGATGTCTTCCGCGTCGGCGTGCCGCGGCACGTCAAAGGACCAGTTGCGGTCCTCAGCCATTGCTGCGCGCTTGGAAGCGAAGGTAACGCGCTGCCGTCAATCCGCGTCCGGCAGCGCAGAATATGCGCGCGGCTTCCAGCCCGCCGACCGAGTTCTCTCCCGACCATTCGCGCATCGAGCGCTGCAGCCTGGGCAGGTCGAGCATCTCGGCGACCGCGGGATCGGACGACAGGCGTTCCAGCTCTGCCATGACCGCGTTGCGTTCGCGGCCCCAGCGCACGGGCCAGTCGCTGCTCTGGATGCCGAGCCGCTTTTCGGTCCGCACCTGTTCGGGGACGCGCCCCTCCAGCAGCCGCCGTGCCAGCCAGCGCGTTTCGCCATCACGCAGATATTGCTCGTCCGGAATGGCCGCGGTCAGCTCGAACAGCGGCCGATAGGCGAGGGGCGAGCGCATCGGCACGCCCGTACATCAGTTCCAGCGCCAGACTGGTATCGGCCCCGTCGCCCTCTCCCGGTTCCAGCGTCGCGGCGCGCCAGTCGCGGGAACTCGCGCTGTCGAGAAACAGCGGGTCGTGCCCTCCGATGCACTGCGCTCCAGCACGCCCGCGCGCTGGGCGAAATCGCGGCGCAGGGGGCACCATGCATCGAAGGGATCGAGCGCACGGCCGCGTGCCTGCCGCAGCCTTTGCCGAAGCGCGATCGGGAGCTGCGGCATGATCGCCTGGCTGATGAACCGGCGCGCATCGGATCCCTTGCCGCCCCGCTGCCTCACTTCGCGCCAGGCGCGGCGGAACTTCCCCGCTCGCAGCCAGGTGGCAGGACCGGTCAGCCCGTCGTAGCTGAAGCCGTTATTGCCGTAATTGCCATCCAGCACCACGCCGTGGCCCGCTGCTGCGGCGCGGCGCAGGATCTCTTGCCCCCAGTGCATGTTGCCGCTGCCCATGGGGGCCAGCCCGGCCAGCAGGAAGAACTTCTCCTCCTGGTGGTCCAGCGGGGTATCGGCCGTGTCGACCAGCTCCAGTTCGATGCCCGGGTGCATCGCGGCAAACGCCTTGGCATGCGCGGATTCGTCGCCATGCGCATTCGGCCAGTCCAGCGGCTCGAACCCGGCTTGCGGCACCCAGCAATAGGCTTTCAGCGCCGATCCCGATGGCATCGCCTCCAGCGCAAAGCTGGCGACGGCCTGCGAATCCAGCCCGCCGGACAGCTGCGTCGCGGGCCTTGCGAACCCGGCAGTTGTCTCGCGCAGCGCGCGGAGACCGCTCAATCGGCGAACGCGGCATCCTCGAGCATCAGTTCGGCAGCGGGAACCTGGCCCCAGTCGTCGATCTTCGCCCGCCCGGCCAGCCACAACCTTCGCCCGCGCGAGCCGTGCAGCAGCGCCTGGCCCATGTCGGTTTCCTCTGCCCGGAAAGCGATGGCCTTGAAACGCGCGCCGTCCTGCCCGGCGGCAATCAGCCGGACATGCCCCTGGCCCACCACGTCCGCCTTGATCAGCGTTACCGGCCCCACCGCCACGCGCGGGGCGGGCCAACCGACGCCATACGGGCCTGCCGCCTCGAGCTGTTCGACCCGCGGCACCGGCAAGGCGCGTTGAGCCAGGTCG
>JAPYSD010000016.1:6092-18898 GCA_029936705.1 Croceicoccus sp.
GTTCGATTAGCTGCGGCTGCAATCCGCGCGGGGTCAGCGACAGGTCCAGCGTCAACGCGCGCGACGCCATCGCCCGTTCGACATCGCGGCCCAGCGTCTCGTCAAGCCAGTCGCGAAAATGGTCGATGCGCGCTTCCTCGATCGTCAGCCCGGCCGCCATCGCGTGTCCGCCGCCCTTGACCAGCAGGCCATGCTCGCGCGCGGCGATCACGGCGGCGCCCAGGTCGACACCGCTGATGGACCGCCCCGATCCCTTGCCCTGCAGCAGCTCGGCGCCGCCTTCGTCGTCGATGGCGATGACGAAAACCGGCTTGTTCGTCTTTTCCTTGATGCGCCCTGCCACGATGCCGATCACGCCCGGATGCCAGCCGCGGCCCGCCAGCACCAGCACCGACCGGTTGTGCTGCGCGTGAAGCTGCGCTTCGGCCGCTTCCTGCACAGCGGCCTCGATGCCGCGGCGTTCCTCGTTCAGCCGGTCGAGCGTGGCGGCGATCTCGCGGGCCTCGGCCGGATCCTCGGTCGTCAGCAGGCGCACGCCCAGGCTGGAATCGCCGATCCGTCCCGCCGCGTTGATGCGCGGTCCCAGCGCAAAGCCTAGGTCGCTGGCCTGCGGCGCCCGTTTGACCCGGCCCGCGTCCATCAGGGCCGCTATGCCGGTGTTCTGGCGGCGCGCCATGATCTTCAACCCCTGCGCCACGAACGCGCGGTTGAGCCCGTGCAGCGCGGCCACGTCGGCCACCGTGCCCAGCGCTACCAGGTCGAGCAGCGCCATGAGGTCCGGCTCCTGCCGTCCGGCGAAGAACCCCTCGCGCCGCAGGATGCGGACAAGGGCGATGCTTAGCAGACACGCCACGCCCACTGCGGCCAGGTGCCCATGCGCCGCCGCATCGTCGCTTGAATCGAGCCGGTTCGGGTTCACCAGCGCAGCTGCGCGGGGCAGTTCGCTCGAGCATTTGTGATGATCGACCACGATCACGTCGACGCCCACGTCGGCAGCGGCGGCCAGCGCCTCGTGCGCCATGGCGCCGCAATCGACCGTCACGATCAGGCTCGACCCGCTCGCCGCGAGCTGGACCAGCGATTCGCCGGTGGGTCCGTAACCCTCCAGCAGGCGGTCGGGAATGTAGTGCCCGGGGTTGGCGCCCAGCTGCCGCAGCAGGCGGATCAGCAGGGCCGCGCTGGTCGCGCCGTCCACGTCATAGTCGCCGTATATCGTGATCGCCTCACCGCCCAGGACTGCCTGCGCCAGCCGTTCGGCGGCGCTGTCCATGTCGGCGAAGATCGAGGGGTCGGGCAGGAATGCGCGCATCGTCGGCTGCATCTGCCGCTCAACATCATGATCGGCCACGCCGCGCGACAGCAGCAATTGCCGGATCAGTCCCGCGCCGTCGGACGATGCGCCCAGCGCCATGTTCCCGCCGCGCCATTGCCATGCCCGCCCTGAAAGCGAGGAGGACACGTTGCAGACGTAGCCCTTGATGTTGCGTTCTTCGGTCCTGACAGCCATCCATGGATGCCTAGCACGTCTTCCGCAGCCCGTTGGGCGCGCAGGGCGATCGCGGCCCAGTTATCCACCGCTAACGATGGCCGACAACGCAGAGGAGCGGGACATGCCGGATGACAGCACAGAAAGCGCCGCAGCGGGTGAGGGCGGCCTGCTGATCGTGTGGCATTCGCGGACCGGCGGGTCAGAGGCGATGGCACAGGCAGCGTACCGCGGCGCGCGCGAGCATGCCCCCGACATCGCTTGCCATCTCGTCCCCGCCGATCGGGCCATGCCCGGCCATTTGCTGCAGGCAGGGGCCATGCTGTTCGTCTGCCCGGAAAACCTCGCGGCCATGTCCGGTGCGATGAAGGAGTTCTTCGACCGCTGCTATTACCCGGTGCTCGGCAGGATCGAGGGCAAGCCCTATGCGACGGCCATCGCGGCGGGTTCGGACGGAGAGAACGCGACCCGCCAGATCGACCGCATCGCCACGGGCTGGCGCCTGAAGCGCGTCGCGGACCCCCTCATCTGCAATTTCGCCGCGCAGACGCCCGAGCGGATCCTGGCAGACAAGGAACTCGCCCCTGCCGACCGCGATCGCTGCGCCGAACTTGGGGGCGCGCTTGCTGCCGGACTGGCGATGGGCGTCTATTGACAAACTGCGCGATTCTGTCCCGGCGCGGGATAGGTCCGTTTTGGATCAAGCCGAACCTCGTCAGCCATGCCATATTCGTATAGTAACAATAGTTGGGTGAATAATATCGCCCGACCGGGGATCGTTTGTTTAACCGGTAAGCTTTCTAACTAGGAACGATACAAAGTTGCGGGGTCTCGCCTTAACCCTTCTTTATCGCAGTCCGCGTTCGGCTCTCGTGGAGCATGTACAGTCGGTTCTGGATTCGCAAACAGGCGGGCATGGCACGTCGCATGACGATGGCTGGCTCGTCCGCATGCCGGATTCGCGGACGGGCGATGCGCTTCTGCTGGACATTGGCGAATATCGCGTCTCGCCCGAAGCCGGGCCGATGGCCGCGCATCGTTTCGATATCCAGGAAACGCTCCTCGACGAATCGCTGACGCTGACGATTTCCGCCGGTCCGAACAAGGCCGGGCCGGACGAAGAGGCATGGGGCGATCCGGTCGAGCTTTTGCGCGCACAATGCACACTGGCGCTGGCTTTGCTGGGCGAGGATACGCTGGGCGTATTCTGGGCCGGGGCCGACAGCCTGATGGGTGCGGATTATTTCCGCCGGATGGTCGGCATCTGGATCGACGGGGGCGCTTTCCCCGCGCTTGGCCTTGCCGCGCTGGTGAAGGACGATGGCGGGGTGGTCCGCTCCGCCGGGCTGGACGTGCTGGTGGGGCAGGATGTCGCCGTACTGCCGGAGGATGGGATGAGCGCGGCTGATCAGGCTCGTCTTGCCATGCGCGTCATGGACTTCCTGGTCAGGGAAGGTCCGGTGCAGCAGGACCAGTCGGTCGAGGTCGACGGTTTCGGCACGGTCAATGTGCAGATTGACCCCGAGGAAGGCGTTATTAACCTTTATCGCTAAGACCGGCGTTCGGAATTGGTCGCGTACTGCAGGCAGACAGGCATGCAGGTATCAGCGCGTCATTCTACCGCCGATATGCGGTTCCGGTCGGTCAACAGGCGCGGCGCTCCCGGTTATTCGCCGGGCTGGCAGCGGCACCATCTGCTGCCTCGGCAGCTTCTCTCCTGCCATGGTCTGGATCGTTTCTTTTCGGAGCTTGTTCCGAAAGGGCTGGGATTTGAAAATTTCGGGGCCAACGGGGTCCTTCTGCCGGCTACGGAAAGGCTGGCAATCGCGCATGGTTTGCCGCTGCACCGCGGGCCCCATCGCCTTTACAATGAACTGGTGCTGGAAAGGGTCGCTGCGATCGAGATGTCTTGGTCACAGTCTAGAAAAGACAGGCGAATGCCGGGCGGTCCTGCCAGCGACCGCTCGACCAGGCAGCGTGCCGATTCCGAAGCCCTCGAACGCATGGCCCTGTTGCAACGCGCGCTCAAGCGCCGCCTGCTGGCGGGGTCCAGCCGTCCGCTGATCCTCAACCGCAAGGACCCGATCGACAGCGATGTCGACTTCTCGCATCTCGACGCGATGGCCGAACAGCTCTGGCAGGATACGCGCCCGTTCTGCTGAAACCGGGCGGGCGTCCCGATTTCAGGACTGCTTGTCGAGCGTTCCGTTCGCCGCACTCAAGATGGCGCGAACGCTGGCCGTGGCGACATCCTCGTCGATGCCGACACCCCAGACGGTTTCTCCATCGGTCGTCGTGCATTCGACATAGGCCGCAGCGCGGGCGTCCGAACCCCGGTTCATGGCGTGCTCGGTATAGTCGTTCACTTCCAGCGCCAGGTCGAAGCTGTCCCGCAGCGTCGCGATGACCGAGCTGATCAGCCCGTTGCCGCGCCCCGATACGGACCGCTCCTCGCCCTGGACCGAGATCTTGCCGCTGAAGATACGCGTGCCGTCGGCGGCGCGGGCTTCCTCGTATTCGACCAGCTGGAAATGCTGCGGGCGCGACAAATGGTACTCGTGCCGGAACGCCTGCCAGATATCGGCGGCATTCAGTTCGCGGCCCGTTTCGTCCGCCATCCGCTGCACCGCTTTCGAGAAATGGGGCTGCAGACGCTTGGGCAGTTTCAGACCCTTGTCCTGCTCGAGCACCCAGGCGAAAC
This sequence comes from Croceicoccus sp., assembly GCA_029936705.1. GTDB lineage: Bacteria > Pseudomonadota > Alphaproteobacteria > Sphingomonadales > Sphingomonadaceae > Croceicoccus. The sequence continues at coordinate 10,280 of JAPYSD010000016.1, forward strand.
CGCCCTTGCCGGACTGCGAGTTGACGCGGATCACCGCCTCGTAATTGCGGCCCAGGTCGGCGGGATCGATCGGCAGGTAAGGCACGCGCCAGATCTCGTCGTTCTGCTGTTCGTGCGCCTCGAACCCCTTCTTGATGGCGTCCTGGTGACTGCCGGAAAATGCGGTGAACACCAGTTCGCCGCCATAGGGATGACGCTGGTGGACGGGGATCTGGTTGCAGTATTCCACCGTCTCGATCACCGCATCGATGTCCGAGAAATCGAGCCCCGGCTCGACGCCTTGCGTGTACATGTTGAGCGCCATGGTGACGAGGCAGCAATTGCCGGTACGCTCGCCATTGCCGAACAGGCAACCCTCGATACGGTCGGCCCCTGCCATCAGCCCCAGCTCTGCCGCCGCGACGCCAGTGCCCCGGTCGTTATGCGTGTGGAGCGAGATCACCGCGCTTTCGCGATTGGGAAGGTTGCGGCAGAAATACTCGATCTGGTCGGCATAGATGTTCGGCGTCGCTGCCTCGACCGTGGCCGGCAGGTTCAGGATGATGGGTCGCTCGGGCGTCGGCTGCAGGATCTGCATCACCGCCTCGCAGCACTCGATCGAGAAATCGAGCTCGGCGGTCGAGAACGTTTCGGGCGAATATTCGAAATGCCAGTCGGTGCCGGGACGCTTGCCCGCCTCGTCGCGGATGACCTTGGCGCCGGCGACCGCGATCTTGCGCACTTCGGGTTTCGTCATGCGGAACACGATGTCGCGCCACGCCGGGCTGACCGCGTTATAGACATGGACGATCGCCTGCTTCGCGCCATCCAGGCTTTCGAAGCTGCGGCGGATCAGGTCCTCGCGGCTCTGGGTCAAAACCTGGACCAGCACGTCGTCGGGGATGCGGCCCGAGCGGACCAGCCCCTGGATGAAGTCGAACTCGGTCGCGCCGGCTGCAGGGAAGCCGACCTCGATCTCCTTCAGCCCGATGCGGACCAGCGTGTCGAAGAAGCGGTTCTTCTTCACCGCGTCCATCGGATCGATCAGCGACTGGTTGCCGTCGCGCATGTCGGTCGAAAGCCAGCGCGGCGCCTTGTCGATCACGCGCGAGGGCCACTGGCGATTTTCCAGAGGCACGGTCGGAAACGGTCGGTATTTGACCGAGGGGTTCTGCAACATCGTCATGGGGTCGTTCGCTTTACATCTTGGCTGTCTGCGATGGCGATACCGGCTTGGCATCATAGGCCGCCAATATCTCGATCATGTCCCCCGGGGCGCCAGCCGCGCCGTGGACACGACGCATCGCCTCACGTCCGGGGGCGGATAAGTCGCAGGAGTAGTCCAAGCTTGGCGTTCATGGCGCTGCCTATGCTGCACGCGGTGCGGCTTGTAAAGCCAAACCCTGCCGCAAAAGGGGCGCCTCGCTACCGCAAAAGCGCCCCCACATGGCCGAAAAGTGTAATTTTACTGCTTCTCGAATGCCGCGGTGATGTCCAGTTCGACCTCGTCCGACACCAGAGGGACATAGGTATCGATCCCGAAATCCGAGCGCTTGATCGATGTAGACCCCTCGAAACCGATGGTCAGCTTGCTGTTCATCGGATTGGTGCCCGCGCCGGTGAAGGTGGCGGCAAGAACGACCGGTTTCGTGACGCCGTTCAGGGTCAGATTGCCAGAGATATTGGCGGTGGTGTTGCCGGTCACCTGGACGGACGTGGACTGAAAACGGGCGGCTGCCGGGTCGGGACCGAAGAAATCGGGTTCGGCGCCGTCTTCACCGGCTCGCAGCAGATGGTCCTTCAGCCCCTGGGCGGCGACGGTGACGTCGGCAACGGGAATGGTCACGTCCACGCTGGCAGCGGACAGGTTGGACGGATCGATCTGCAGCGTTCCCTCGATATCGCCGAAAATTCCGAAATAATCGTTGAATCCGAAATGGTTGACCCGGAAACCTACCAAGGTGTGGTTGGGATCTGCGGCATAGGTGCCAACCGTCACGCGCGACACATCGGTCTGGCCGGGAATGGCGGGCGCATCGTTCTGCGCGATAACGGGGGCGGAAATCGCGGCAGTAGCCAATGCGGCAGCGGCGATCTTGGTCTTCAGGTCGAATTTCATGGTGATGTCTCCTCCAGAGATGAACCGACATGAGCCGATCTTGGTCCTGACTACCCGGCAGATAAAGAAGGCACAGCCGTGTTACCGATGCCAGCCCGGTGAAAGCAGACGAGAAAAATCCCGCCGGCCATCAACAGGCCGGCGGGATGTGCATGTTTCCGAACGCCCGAAGGCGCTGGATCAGTTCTTTTCCTTGTCGACCAGCTTGTTCGCGCCGATCCACGGCATCATGGCGCGCAGCTTCGCGCCGGTCTGCTCGATCGGATGCGCTTCGGCAGCCTTGCGGCTTGCCTTCAGCTCGGGCTGGCCAGCGCGGTTGTCGAGAACGAAGTCCTTCACGAAACGGCCCGACTGGATGTCGGCCAGGACGCGCTTCATCTCGGCCTTGGTCTCGTCGGTGATGATGCGCGGACCGGTCTTGATGTCGCCATATTCGGCAGTGTTCGAGATCGAGTAGCGCATGTTGGCGATGCCGCCTTCATACAGCAGGTCGACGATCAGCTTCGTCTCGTGCAGGCACTCGAAATAGGCCATCTCGGGCGCGTAGCCCGCTTCGACCAGCGTCTCGAAACCGGCCTGGATCAGGTGCGTGATGCCGCCGCACAGGACGGCCTGCTCGCCGAACAGGTCGGTCTCGCACTCTTCCTTGAAGTTCGTCTCGATGATGCCCGAACGGCCGCCGCCCACGCCCGAGGCATAGGCCAGCGCCACGTCATGCGCATTGCCGGTCGCGTCCTGGTGGATCGCGATCAGGCAAGGCACGCCGCCGCCGCGCTGGTATTCGCTGCGCACGGTATGGCCAGGGCCCTTGGGCGCGATCATGATGACGTCGATGTCCTTCGGCGGCTCGATCAGGCCGAAATGGACGTTCAGGCCGTGCGCGAAGGCGAGGGCGCTGCCCGGCTTCATGCGGCCGGCGATGTCGTCGTTGTAGATCGCGGCCTGGTGCTCGTCAGGCGCCAGGATCATCAGGATGTCGGCCCATTCGGCGGCTTCCGAATTGGTCATTACCTTGAAGCCGGCGGCCTCGGCCTTTTTGCGGGTCGCGGAACCCTCGCGCAGCGCGATCGCGACGTTCTTCACGCCGCTGTCGCGCAGGTTCTGCGCATGGGCATGACCCTGGCTGCCATAGCCGACAATCGCGATCTTCTTGTCGGTGACCAGATTGATGTCGCAATCGGCGTCGTAATAAACCTTCACTTCGACTTCCCCTTCAGCCCTGCACGAATTGCACGGCGTTTAGACAGGCTGCACCGCCGCTTCAATGCGAGAGGTCACAGCCATCGGTTTGATAATTGCGTAAGGCGATCAGACGCCGTTCGGCCCGCGCATCATGCCAACGATACCGGTCCGGCCTACCTCGACCAGTCCCAGTTCGCGCATGAGGGCGACGAAGCTGTCGATCTTCTCCGGTGCGCCGGTAATCTCGAAGATGAAGCTCTGCGTCGTCGAATCCACCACCTTGGCGCGGTAGACATCGGCAAGGCGCAGGGCCTCCACCCGGTTGTCGCCCTTGCCGGATACCTTCACCAGCGCCAGCTCACGCTCGACATGCGGGCCCTGTTCGGTCAGGTCGACGACCTTGTGAACGGGGACCAGGCGTTCAAGCTGTGCGTGGATCTGGTCGATGACGCGGGGCGGACCATGCGTCACGATGGTGATGCGCGACACGCGGTGGTTCTCAGTAATGTCGGCCACCGTCAACGAATCGATGTTGTAGCCGCGCGCCGTGAACAGACCCGCGATCTTCGCGAGGATGCCCGGATCGTTGTCGACCGTGACGGCCAGGACGTGCCGTTCCTGTTCCCTGTGCTGGATAAGCATCAGACCGACGCCTTCGCTTCCGCGCTGACAGTGATGGCGGCGGGCGCCTCGTCACCGTACAGCATCATGTCGGTATGCGCCGCGCCCGAACGGAACATCGGCAGGCAATTGGCCAGCTTGGCGACGCGGCAATCGACGATCACCGGCCCATCATGGTCCAGCATCGCCTGGATTCCGCTGTCGAGGTCGGCTGGATCATCGATCAAGATGCCCTTCCACCCGTAGGCTTCCGCCAGCTTCACGAAATCGGGCAGCGCGTCCGAATAGCTGTTCGAATAGCGCGATTCATAGGTCAGTTCCTGCCACTGGCGGACCATTCCCATGAATTCGTTGTTGAGGATGAACACCTTGACCGGCAGGCGGTACTGGCTGGCCGTGCCCAGTTCCTGGATGTTCATCTGGATCGAGGCTTCGCCAGCGATGTCGATCACCAGCGCGTCGGGATTGCCGATCTGCGCGCCGATGGCCGCGGGCAGGCCATAGCCCATCGTGCCCAGTCCGCCGCTGGTCAGCCACTTGTTTGGTCCGAAGAAACCGAAGTGCTGGGCTGCCCACATCTGGTGCTGGCCGACCTCGGTGCTGATGATCGGGTCCTTGTCGCGGGTAAGGGCGAACAGCCGCTCGATCGCGAGCTGCGGCATGATCTCCTCTTCCGAATTGGGATAGGCAAGCGACTGACGCGCCTTCCAGCCGGTGATCCGGGCCTTCCATTCGGTCAGGTCGTTCGCCTCGTGACCGGCGGCCTTCCAGCGCGCGATCATCTGGCGCATGATCTCGCCGACATCGCCGATGATCGGCAGGTCGACGGTCACCGTCTTGTTGATCGAGGACCGGTCGATGTCGACGTGGATCTTGCGCGCATCGGGCGAGAAATCCTCGATCCGGCCGGTGACGCGGTCGTCAAACCGCGCGCCCAGGCACAGGATCAGGTCCGCCCGGTTCATCGCGTGGTTCGCTTCCCACGTGCCGTGCATGCCCAGCATGCCCAGCCAGTCGCCATGGTCGGCGGGAAAGGCGCCCAGACCCATCAGGGTAGAAGTCACGGGCGCACCGCAAAGCGCCTGAAGCTCGCGCAGCAGGGCGCTGGCCTCGGGGCCGGAATTGATGATGCCGCCGCCAGTGTAAAGCACCGGAGCATCGGCCGCGGCCAGCATGTCCATCGCTTGCGCGATGGCCTCCTCGTCGCCGGCGAACGGAGGGTTGTAGCGGCTGGGCATCTCGTTCGCCTTGCCGTTGGCGCTGGCGACCTGGACGTCCTTGGGGATGTCGATCACGACCGGGCCGGGACGACCTGTGGTGGCGATCTTGAAGGCCTCCTCGATGGTGGCTTCAAGGTCGGCGGGGTCCTTCACCAGGTAATTGTGCTTGGTGCAGTGGCGCGTGATGCCGACCGTGTCCGCTTCCTGGAACGCGTCGGTGCCGATCATCGCGGTCGCGACCTGGCCCGACAGAACGACCATCGGGATCGAATCCATGAACGCATCGGCAATGCCGGTCACGGCATTGGTTGCACCCGGTCCGCTGGTGACGAGCACGACGCCGGGCTTGCCGGTGGAACGGGCATAGCCCTCTGCCGCGTGGGCCGCACCAGCCTCGTGCCGGACAAGGACATGCCGGACGCGCTCGTCGTTGAAAAGGGCGTCATAGATGGGAAGCACGGCACCGCCGGGATAGCCGAAGACGACTTCGACCCCCTGCTCGACCAGGCTGTCCATCAATATCTCTGCGCCGCTGCGCTCGCTCACATCTAGCTCCATCATTTCGATTGCCCGCCATTACGACCTTGCGGGGCGGGAAAACAGGGTGCCCGGACAAATACGGGCCCGAGCGTTGCAGCGCCGGGCCCTTAGCCTTCTTCCCCATTGGCGGGCGAAGTAGGAGACATATTCGATCATGTCAACCGTAAAGAACGTAATAATATTGCTAATTGGTCCGTGAATTCCACATTATACGACGCTTCTTGCTTCCATTCCTGCGGAGGCTGATGTCGGAACCACGTGTACTGGCGCTTGGCATAGCGGCGCGTCGCCAGCGCGCCTCGCACGGCTGCCTCTTCGCGGGTGATCTCGCCATTCAGCCACGCGGCGATTTCCGCCACGCCAATGGCGCGCATGACTGGAAGGGCGGGGTCGAGCTTGCGCGCAAGCAGGGTCCGGACTTCCTCGACCGCGCCGCTTGCCAGCATGTGGTCGAAACGCCGGTTGCATCGTTCGTACAGCCATTCGCGGTCAGGCAGCAGGATCATGGCGAAAAGATCGATGCGATCGCCGATGCCGCCCTGCAGCCGTGCCTGCCAGTGGCTCAGCGGCTTGCCGGTCGACCGCACGACCTCCAGCGCGCGGGCCACGCGGGTCGTGTCGGCTGGCGCCAGCCGGGCTGCCGCGACCGGATCTTCGACCGAGAGCGCCGCATGGGCATCGGCAACACTCAGGGCGCGCACGGCGGTCCTGATCGCGGGATCGATTTCGGGCACAGGTGCGATGCCATCTATCAGCGTGCGCAGGTAAAGGCCGGTTCCTCCAACCAGGATCGGCAGTCGGCCCTGGGCATGCGCGGCATCGATTTCCGTGCGCGCCGCGGCGGCCCAATCCGGCGCGGAACAGGCCACGTTGCCGTCCCAAGCGCCGAACAGGCGGTGCGGAACGCCTTGCATCTCTTCCTCGCTCGGCCGCGCCGAGAGCACCTTCAGATCGGCATAGACCTGCGCGCTGTCGGCATTGATCACCGTACCCGGCAGCCCGCGTTCCTGCGCCGCCAGCGCAAGCCGCACGGCGAGATCGCTCTTGCCGCTGGCGGTCGGCCCTGCGATGAGCGCGACCCTCGGCTTTTCCGGCCCCTGTTCTTGTTTGGAGACTCGTTCCGTGCTCATCGCCCGGCTGATAGCAGACCCCGCCACGCTTGAAAGCGCGCTCGACAAGGCCGGCGCCGCATTGTCGGCCAAGGGCTGGCCCATCGCCGGGGCGACCATGCTCGACTTCTGCGGCGAGGTTCTGCAGATCGACCTGGCGGACGGCGATCCGGCGCAAGTGCGCAAGATCCTCTCCGACGCGTTCTCCCCTTCCGACCTCTTGCTCTCGTCCGGTCCGATCGACGTGCCGCACCTGCTCGTGTCTGACATGGATTCCACCATGATCGGCCAGGAATGCATCGACGAGCTTGCCGATTTCGCCGGGCTGAAAGACCGTATCGCGGCCATTACCGAACGCGCCATGCAGGGTGAACTGGATTTCGCAAGCGCGCTTAAGGAACGGGTCGGCCTGCTCAAGGACTTGCCCGCCAGCGCGATCGAACAATGCCTGGCCGAGCGGATCAGGCCGATGCCCGGCGCCCGCACTTTGGTCGAGACGCTGAACGCGCGCGGCTGCCACACGGTGCTGGTGACCGGCGGCTTTCATTCCTTCGCCGATCCGGTGGCCGAGATGCTGGGCTTCACGCGGGTCGTCGGCAATGTGCTGGGCATGGCGGATGGCAGACTGACCGGCGATCTGGCGGCGGCCATCGTCGACAGCTCGGTCAAGAAGAAGACGCTACAGCAGGAAATGGAACGGCTGGGCCCCGGCGCCCGCAGCCTGGCAATGGGAGACGGCGCGAACGACATCCCCATGATCGAGGCTGCCGACTACGGCATTTCCTATTACGCCAAGCCCAAGGCCCGCGCCGCTTCCGACGGATGGATCGAGCGCGGCGACCTGACCAGCGTGCTTCAGCTGTTCGACATTCCGCGATCGGAATGGGCAGCGGACTGATCGATGGGTCGGCGCGAAGGCGATCCCCGACCCGGCTGATGTTCAGCCTTCCATCCAGTCTTGGAAAAAGGCGCGGTGGACTGCCTTCACCTCGTCCAGCGGCACCATGCTTTCGCCGTACGTCGAGCGGAAGATCAGCCGGTCGCCGCCGGTCACGCCCAGTGCGATGGCTGCCAGGCCTGCCGCTTCTGCCGCTTCCAGCACGGGTTCGGCTTCGGCCGCGGTAACGATATAGCGGGCCTGGTCCTCGCCGAACCAGAACGCGGCCAGCGACTGGCGATCTTCGGGCATGGCAACGGCGAAACCCATGCCGCCTGTCATTGCCATCTCGGCAAGGGCAACCGCCGCGCCTCCGTCCGAACAGTCGTGCACCGCAGTGACAGCGCCATCGGCGATAAGCTGGCGGACCGCTTCACCGGCCTTGCGTTCCAAGTCCAGCATCACCGGCGGGGGCGATCCTTCCTCGCGCCCGTGCGTTTCGCGCAGCCACAGCGACTGGCCCAGATGGCCGCTTTCGCCGCCAATCAGGACGATCTGTTCGCCTTCCGCCTTGAACCGGGGCGTGGCCATAATCGCATAGTCCTGCATCAGCCCGACACCGCCGATGGCGGGCGTGGGCAGGATGGCGCTGCCGCCGCCGGTCGCCTTGCTCTCGTTATAGAGCGAGACATTGCCCGACACGATCGGGAAGTCGAGCGCGCGGCACGCGTCGCCCATACCCTCGAGGCAGCCGACGAACTGGGCCATGATCTCGGGGCGCTGCGGGTTCGCGAAATTCAGGCAATTGGTCACGGCCAGGGGCAGGGCGCCCACGGCGCAAATGTTGCGCCATGCTTCGGCAATCGCCTGCTTGCCCCCTTCGTACGGATCGGCATAGCAATAGCGCGGGGTGCAATCGGTGCTGATCGCCAGCGCCTTGCGCGTTCCGTGCACGCGCACGACCGCTGCGTC
>JAPYSD010000476.1 GCA_029936705.1 Croceicoccus sp.
CGCGCCTTCGTGCGCGGCGGCGTCGATCCCGCGGGCAAGGCCCGAGACGACCAGCCGGCCCTGTTCCGCCAGTTCGCGCCCGAACTGCCGCGCCAGCGAGATCGCGGCCGCCGACGCATTGCGCGCGCCGACGATGGCGACGGCGGGCTGCCGCAGCAGCGCCAGGTCGCCGCGTACGGTCAGGATCGGCGGGGCATTGTGCATCTCGGCCAGCAGCGCGGGGAATGCCGGGTCGTCGTGGAACAGGTAGCGCGCGTTCGCGGCGCGGACGGCTGCTACTTCCTCGCGCACCAGGCCCTCTGGCGCGACCTGCCCCTTCCCGCCGCCGCGCGAGGCCATTTCGGGCAGCGCTTCAAGCGCGGCGACCGCGTTGCCGAAACGTCCCAGCAGCTGGCGGAAGCTGACGGGCCCCACGTTGGGCGAGCGCAACAGGCGGATGCGCGCGAAGGCTTCTTCCTGGCTGATCGGCATTACGGGCGGTCGCGGCCTGCGGTTATTTCTTGCCGATGCGCGGTTCGGTGCCCGCCAGCAGCCGCTGGATATTGGCGCGGTGCCGCCACAGCACCAGCGCGGCCATCAGCGCCAGCGCCAGCGCGTAATGCGGCCAGCCCATCAGCAGGGCCGCAACGGGCGCCGCGATTGCCGCGCTCATCCCCCCGGCGCTGGAAATGCGCGTGATCGCCAGCATGCCCAGCCAGACCACCGCGAACACCAGCCCGATCGGCCAGGCCAGCCCCAGCGCCACGCCCATCAGCGTCGCCACGCCCTTGCCGCCGCGAAAGCGCAGCCACAGCGGCAGGCAATGGCCGACGATGGCGGCCAGCCCGGCCCAATGCTCCGTCCCCGGCCAGATGGCACGCGCGATCAGCACCACCACCAGCCCCTTGGCGAGGTCGAGCAGCAGGGTCGCCGCGGCCAGCCCCTTGCGCCCGGTGCGCAGCACGTTGGTCGCGCCGGTGCCGCCCGATCCGATTTCGTGCAGGTTGCCCGCGCCCGCCACGCGGGTCAGGATCACGCCGAACGGGATCGAGCCCAGCACATAGCCGAAGACCAGCGCGGACAGCAGGTCGATCATGTTCACTCGGGCGCACTCCGCAAAGCTGAACACCGGCGTTAGCCGCTTGGCCGGTGCGGCTCAAGCATGGGCGGCACCGCAGCTGTTGCCAGCGCGCATCTGTGGCCGCCGCGCATCTTGCGCAAATCCGCGCGCTGCAGCATGCACCGGCCGATGACGCAAACCGCCCCGACGATCCGCCCCGACGCGCCCGTACTGGTGTTCGATTCGGGGGTCGGCGGGCTGACCGTGCTGGACGCGCTGCGCCGGGTGCTGCCGCAGGCGCCGGTGATCTATGCCGCCGACAACGCGGGCCTTCCCTATGGCGAGAAGAGCGAGGCGGAGATCGCCGCGCGCGTCGCGGGCCTGCTGGGCCGCATGACCGAGCGGTTCCAGCCGCGCCTTGCCTGCATCGCCTGCAACACCGCCAGCACCATCGCGCTGGGCATGGTGCGCGACGTGCTGCACATCCCCATCGTCGGCACCGTGCCCGCGGTAAAGCCCGCCGCCGCCATGACGAAGACCGGCGTGATCGGCCTGATCGGCACGGGCGCGACCATCCGGCAAGGCTATGTCGACCGGCTGGAAGCGGAATTCGCCGCGGACAAGGTTCTGCTGCGGCTGGCGGCCCCCGCGCTGGTCGGCGCGGCAGAGGCGAAGCTGCGGGGCGAGCCGGTCGATCCGGCGGTGATCGCAGGCACGGTAGCGGCGATGCGCGCGATGCCGGGGGGCGAGCGGATCGACACGCTGGTGCTGGCCTGCACCCATTTCCCGCTGCTCGCGGACGAGCTGGCGCAGGCGTTCGGGCCGGGCATCGCCATGGTCGACGGGGCGGACGGGATCGCGCGGCGGATCGCTTCGCTGACCGAGGGGCAGGCGTTCGCGCGCGCCCATCCCGACACCGCGCTGTTCACCCGGTTCGAACCGGGGCTGGCGGCGCTGGAACCCGCGCTGGCGGCGCGCGGGCTGGAACGGGTCGAGGTTCTTTAAGACGCCAATCATGCTTTGCATGGCTGTGGACAATGCAGTAGGGGCTTTTCCTGACAAGCAATGCCCCGGTCCGCTGGTTCGGGGCATGATGGCGCGGCGCGCGAATTTGATCTGGCGCAATGCGCGCGGGGTTCGGCCCCGGCATGACGCGGCAAGCGATCCTGCCAGGCGGAATTCCAGAGGCGAGCAGTAAGACGTGAATTACGACCAGATATTCGACCAGGCGATCGACCGGCTGCATGCCGAGGGGCGCTACCGCGTGTTCATCGACATCCTGCGCAACAAGGGCGCCTATCCCAACGCGCGCTGCTTTGCCGGGCACAACGGGCCCAAGCCGATCACCGTGTGGTGTTCCAACGACTATCTCGCCATGGGGCAGCACCCCAAGGTGATCGAGGCGATGGAAAACGCGCTGCACGACGTGGGCGCGGGTTCCGGCGGCACGCGCAACATCGGCGGCAACACGCATTACCACGTCGACCTGGAATACGAGCTGGCCGACCTGCACGGCAAGGAAGGCGCGCTGCTGTTCACCAGCGGATATGTGTCGAACGACACCACGCTGACCACGCTGGGCAAGCTGCTGCCGGGCTGCGTGATCTTTTCCGACGAGCTGAACCATGCCTCGATGATCGCGGGCATCCGCAATTCGGGCTGTGAAAAGCGCGTGTGGCGGCACAACGACATCGCCCACCTGGAAGAGCTGCTGGCCGCCGAGGACGAGGCCACGCCCAAGCTGATCGCGTTCGAATCGGTCTATTCGATGGACGGCGACGTCGCCCCGATTCACGCGATCTGCGACCTGGCCGACAAGTACAACGCGCTGACCTATATCGACGAGGTCCACGCCGTGGGCATGTACGGTGCACGCGGCGGCGGCATTTCCGAACGGGACGACGCGGCATCGCGGATTGACATCATCGAGGGGACGCTGGGCAAGGCGTTCGGCGTAATGGGCGGCTATATCGCGGCGGACAAGCGCATCATCGATTGCGTCCGCTCCTATGCGCCGGGCTTCATCTTTACCACGTCGCTTTCGCCGGTGCTGGTCGCGGGCGTGCTGGCATCGGTCCGCCATCTGAAATCGTCGAGCGAGGAGCGCGACGCGCAGCAGGCCTCTGCCGCCTTCCTCAAG
>JAPYSD010000477.1 GCA_029936705.1 Croceicoccus sp.
GTCCAGCGCCGCGTGGATGCGCCGCGCGCCATAGCCGCGCCGCAACAGGCCACCCTGCCGTACGCGGGCATATTCCTCGTCGTTGACATAGCCGCTGCGCACGAAGCGATCGACCAGCGCGGCGATGTCGGGCTGCGGCTCGTCCTCGCTCCACCCGCGCTCGCGCAGCTTGCGGCGGCAATAGCGTTCAAGCCCCTTCGCCGTGGTCGCGAATCGCGCTACATAATGCAGCGCCAGCTCCTCCAGCCGCGTGGGATCGAGCGGCTTCGACGCCCTTGCGCGGCGATTAGATCGTGGATAAGGGCCCGCATCCTCTGTCATAGCGCCTTAATCGTGCCACACTCCCGTAACAATGGGAACGGCCCGAAGTCTTGGGCCGATAAGAGGTTAATGCCAGGCTTTTACCAGGTTGCGCAGGAAGGGAGCAGGAAAAGCATGCCGCTTTCGACGCGTCGTTCAGCAGTCGGGGCCAACCGGTACACGTTCGCCCAGGGTGCGGCGGGGGTGCTTCATTCGGCATTCACCCCCCGATCCGCTAGGCAGCGGACTTCATTCCGAACAGGCCGACGGCTTGCCGGACAATCAGTATGAACGGGAAAAGCAACACTATTATGACGCAGACCCCCGAACGGGCCGAGGATCTCGTCCCCACACCGAACGAAGACGCGCTGGAGCGCCGCTTCGCCGATTTCGGCACTTTCGCCGAGGCGCTGGACTATGCGGCGCAGGGCAATCGCGGCCTGAATTTCCACGACGCGCGCGGCCGGCTGGTGCGCCCCTACCCGTTCGCCGAGCTGCGCAAGGACGCGGTAAAGGCCGCGTGGCGCCTGATCGCATCGGGCATCAAGCCGGGCGACCGGATCGCCCTGGTCGCCGAGACGGGCACCGATTTCGCCGCGCTGTTCTGCGGCGCGGTCTATGCCGGCGCATGGCCGGTTCCGCTGCCGCTACCCACCAGTTTTGGCGGCAAGGAAAGCTATATCGACCAGCTGGCCGTGCAGCTGGCCAGTTCCGACCCCAAGGTCCTGTTCTATCCCGCCGAGATCGCCACCATGGCCGAAGCGGCGTGCGCCCGCCAGGGCTGCGAGGGGACCGACTGGACCAGCTTCGCGGCCCGCGACGCGGTGGAAACGGCGCTGCCCGAACTGTCGGGCGACGACATCTGCTATCTGCAGTATTCCAGCGGATCGACCCGTTTCCCGCACGGCGTGGCCGTCACGCACAAGGCGCTGCTCAACAACCTGGCCGGGCATTCGCACGGGATGGCGCTGGCCGCCAACGATCGCTGCATCAGCTGGCTGCCGTGGTATCACGACATGGGGCTGGTCGGCTGCTTCCTCTCGCTGATCGCGAACCAGGTCTCGGGCGACTACCTCAAGACCGAGGATTTCGCCCGCCGCCCGCTGGCATGGCTGGACCTGATCAGCCGGAACGAGGGCAATTCGATCAGCTATTCGCCAACCTTCGGCTATGACATCTGCGCGCGCCGCATCTCCAGCCAATCCAGCGTGTCCGAGCGTTTCGACCTGTCGCGCTGGCGGCTGGCGGGCAATGGCGCGGACATGATCCGCCCCGACGTCATGCAGAACTTCGTCGACGCCTTTGCCGATGCGGGGTTCAAGGCCAATGCCTTCACCCCCAGCTATGGCCTGGCCGAAGCGACGCTGGCGGTCACCATCATGCCCCCGGGCGAAGGTATCAAGGTCGAGCTGGTCGAGGAGGAACGCCTGTCGGGCGTGCCGCGCGACCTGTCGCGCCCCGCGCGCTACCGCGCCATCGTCAATTGCGGCAAGGCCGTGCGCGACATGGACGTCGTCATCCGGGGCGAGGACGGGCACGAGCTTGGCGATCACATGATCGGCAAGGTCTGGTGCCGCGGCCCCAGCGTGATGCACAGCTATTTCCGCGATCCCGAGGCGACCGAGGCTTGCCTGGTCGGCGGATGGCTGGATACCGGCGACATGGGCTACATGGTGGACGGCTATCTGTTCATCGTCGGCCGCGCCAAGGACATGATCATCATCAATGGCAAGAACCATTGGCCGCAGGACATCGAGTGGGCGGTGGAACAGCTTCCCGGCTTCCACCAGGGCGACATCGCGGCCTTTGCGATCCAGGCCGACAACGGCGAGGAAGTGCCCGCCGTGCTGGTCCACTGCCGCGTGTCCGACCCGGTCGAACGCGTGCGCCTGCATGACGAGATCCGCGACAAGGTGCGCGCCATCACCGGCATGAACTGCGTCGTCGAACTGGTCCCGCCGCGCACCTTGCCGCGCACCAGCTCGGGCAAGCTCAGCCGCGCCAAGGCCAAGAAGCTGTACCTGGCGGGCGAGATCGAGCCCTACCAGCTCGCCGCCTGAAGACCTCCGGCCGCTCCCGGATGGGCGCGGCCGGGACGGCGTCCCTTATTCCGCTTCCTTCGGCTCCGCCTGCTCTTCGGGCGGAAGGTCTGCGGGCGGCGTATCGGGCGCGGCCCAGCGCAGGCTGACCCTGCCGGGAGAGCCGCCCTCACCCGGCACCGTTGCCAGCCCATCCGCGGCCAGAATGCGCCTCACCTGGGTCACATCCGCGTCATTCCCTGACACTTCGATGGGCGCGGCGATGCGCAATCCTGCCCATTTCACCAGCTGCACGGCGCGTTCGCCGTCCGCATCCGGTCCGTCCTCGGTCAGGGTGACATCGGGCAGTGTACGGGCCGGCGGGACCAGCGTGATCCTCCATTCCGGGACGCGCCGCGCGATCCGCTGCTCAAGCTCGCGATAGGCGACCAGTTCGGCGCCATCCAGCGGCGCCGCCATGACCCGGGCGCGGCGATTGTCGCGGTCGACCAGCACGTCGTCCTCCTCGACACCCGCGACCAGCGCCAGCAGTTCGACCAGGTCGCGAATCTCGCGGTCGGTGGCTTCCTGCGCCTGTGCGCGGGCGGCTGCCAGCTGTGCTTCCTCGGCGGCGGTGGCGCTGGTGCCGACCTTGAACTGCTCGATCGACACGGCCACCGGCTCGCCCAGGAAGCGCGCCAGCCTGCGCTGCACCAGCTCCTGCGCGCGCGGAGCGATCTCGGGGGTCAGCACGGTGGCGATGACGCCGACGGGCTGCCCCTCGAAATCGATGTCGATGGACGAGACCCGCGCATTCGGGACGAAACTGTCGGAAATCGCCGCATTTGCCTGCCGGGTGA
>JAPYSD010000478.1 GCA_029936705.1 Croceicoccus sp.
ACGTTGGCCAGCGGGATGCAGCCGCCCTTCACGTCGCTGGCCGTGGCCTCGGTCCGCGCGGCCTCGCTTGCCGGGGGGATCGACATTTCCGACGCGGCCCGGCGCGCGCTGAAGGGGGTGATGCGAACGATGACCCTGCGCTCGACGCGGACCTGATGTTGGACGAGATCAAACGCTTCTTCGAAAGTGTCGACGGGATCGGCGGCGATATGCGCGTCGGAAAGCTCACCGGGAACGGCGCCGTGGCCGAGCATGATCGCTGCAAGAAAGGCAAGCCCGCTCGCCATAGGCAGTGTCTGTCCCTAATCAGCCCAGCCGCGAACAATCGATCGCGGCATATCCCGGGCGGGGACTTGCCGGGGCGGCATTTAACGTCGGCTGAACCGCACCCGATTGCGGGATCGTTCGAAGCTGTGGCATGAGGCGCGGCATGAGCGAAACGATCACCCGAACCGATCCCGTCATAGGCGAGGCGCAGGATATTCTTGGCCCACGCGGCCTCGTCATCGATCCCGAAATGATCGAGCCCTGGCTGACGGACTGGCGCGGCCGCTATCACGGCAAGGCCCGCGCCCTCGCCCAGCCCGAGACTGCCGAGGAACTGGCCGGGCTGGTCAGGCTGTGCGCCCGCGCGAACGTGCCGCTGGTCCCGCAGGGCGGCAACAGCGGCATGGTCGGCGGCGCGACTCCGGACGAGAGCGGAGACGCGATCCTGCTGTCGCTGCGGCGCATGAACAGCCTGCGCATCGATGCGGCGACCTCGACCGCGGAATGCGGCGCGGGCGTCATCCTGCAAACCCTGCACGAAGCAGCGGCGGAGCAAGCGCTGCGCTTCCCCCTCTCGCTTGGCGGCAAGGGGTCGGCGACCGTGGGCGGGCTGATCTCGACCAATGCGGGCGGAACGCAAGTGCTGCGCCACGGCACCATGCGCGCACTGGTCGAAGGGCTGGAAGTGGTGCTGGCCGACGGATCGATCCTGGACCTGACGTCCGCGCTCAAGAAGGACAATCGCGGCTTCGACCTCAAGCAATTGTGGATCGGATCGGAAGGCACGCTGGGCATCGTGACGCGCGCGGTCGTCCGGCTGATCCCCGCCATAGCCGAGCGGCGCGTCGCGTGGGCTGGGGTCGAGACGATCCATGACGCGCGCCGCCTGCTGCTGCATTGCCAGCAGGCGATGCCGCATGCGCTGGAAGGGTTCGAGGTGATCCCGCGCGACTGCCTCGACCATGTCCTGATCTACATGCCCGATGCGCAGCCGCCGCTGGCGGAGCGGCACGGCTGGAACGTGCTGATGGAATTCGACGCCGACAAGGATGCGGCAGCGGCGCTAGGCGAAGCGGTCGAGAACGTGCTGGCGGACGCGCTAGAAGCCGGGCTGATCCAGGACGCAGTGATCGCCGCGAACGAGACGCAGGCCGAGGGGTTCTGGGAACTGCGCGAGAATGTCGCCTCTGCCGAACGGCAGCGCGGTCCCGCGCGCCAGCATGACATCTCGGTCCCGGTCGAACTGATGCCCGACCTGCTGGACCGTGCCGAGCGGGAGATTCCGCAAAAGTTTCCCGGCGTCGAAGTCGTCGGCTTCGGCCATCTTGGCGACGGCAATATCCACCTGCACACCATCGCGCCGCAAGGCGTGGACGTCGACGAATGGGAACGCGGGGACGGCGCCCGGATCAGCGACATGGTCTATCGCATGGTGACCGATCACGGCGGATCGATCAGCGCCGAGCACGGGATCGGGCAGGACAAGCTGAGGACGTTGCAGGAAACGCGCGATCCCGTCGCCATGAACGTGATGCAGGCAGTGAAGCAGGCCCTTGATCCCGGCGGGCTCCTTAACCCGGGCAAGCTGGTCGGCCCGAACGGCTGATCGCGGCGGGCACGCCCATGCGCAGATCGCGGCAAGGCGCGGGCGGTTTTCCCCGAAAGGCGTAGCCGTGCGCTATCGCCGCCTTGCGCCCGTGCGGTCCAGCGCCTAAAGCGCCCGGCCAGAGCCAGCGTTCCCACGCAACCGGTTTCGATCCATTTAGATTTTCGGAGACTTCCCATGGCGAGCGCGCCGCAACAGGCCAATCTTCCGCTGTTCTACAAGAACCTCGTTCCGCTGAATTCGAGCGCGCATGCCAACTGGCGCGCCAAGAGCACGGACAAGGCGCCCTGGCTGGCCAAGAACCACGCCATTCCGCTGACGGTCGAGGAATTTCCCCAGGCGCAGCGCCATTTCCCGATCGTCTTCACTGCCGGCGACAATCCCGTTCCGATCGCCCTCATGGGCCTGAACGAGGGTGTGAACACCTATTTCGACGACGAAGGCACGATGATCGATACGGTCTATGTGCCCGCCTATGTGCGCCGCTACCCCTTCCTGCTTGCCAAGCTGGATGCGCAGAGCGACCAGCTTTCGCTCTGCGTCGATACCGACAGCGGTCTCGTCGGTGAATTCGACGAAGGCGAAGCGCTGTTCACCGATGGCCAGCCGAGCACGGCCACGCAGAACATCCTGAAGTTCAACGAGCAGTTCGAACAGGCCGGCATGAAGACCCAGAACTTCATGGACGAGCTGAAGAAGCACGACCTGCTGATGGACGGCGAGGTTTCGATCCGCCGCGACGACAGCGAGCAGCCTTTCGTCTATCGCGGTTTCCAGATGGTTGACCAGGCAAAGCTGCGCGAATTGCGCGGCGACGTGCTGCGCAGCTGGAATCAGAACGGGCTGATCGCGCTGATCTTTGCCCATCTCTTCTCGCTGGACCTGACTCGCGACATCTTCGCCCGTCAGATTCGCCAGGGCAAGGGCCCGGTGGCGACGCAGGCGTCCAACGCCTGAACCATGGAAAAAGGCGATCTGTCGCATTTCTGACCCGAAATGCGCCAGATTTCCCAGCAGAAATGTTTTTTGTTGATTGATGCCTTCTTGCAACAGGAAGGCCGATCGCATATATTGCGAATTGTCCGTTGCGGGCTTCCCTCATGGCCCCGCGGACTGGTGCGAGCGATTGCACCACCTCCCTGAACCTTGACCACCTCGTGCCCAGTGCACGGGGTGGTTTTTTATTGGCCAGATCTATTCCGCGGCTTCCGCGAAATGGATGCCGGATGCGCGCAGGACGCTGGTGAGCACGCGGGCCAGTTCGGCGACCATCTGCCGCTCCCTCGCGACACC
>JAPYSD010000017.1 GCA_029936705.1 Croceicoccus sp.
CATCACCCTTCTCCGACCGTCAGATCAAGGCCGCCAGTGCCAGCACAAGCGCCAGCACCACAAAGCCGACCAGCCCAGCGATGAAGATCGTGCGCTGCCGCCGCGAGCGCAGGATGATCTCGCCCCCGCGTGCGTCCTGTACATCGATGGCGGGACGATCCCGCGGTTCGGTTGAGCGATCCTGTATGCCTGTTTGCTTCATGCGCCTGTCTTCCGTCTGTTTCCGCATCGAACTTGAGGCGCTGCGGCAGTTGCTGCGGGGGCAGCCAAGCGGCTGCCAGCGCCTTCCCAACCCGGTAAACGGGCAAACCGGAAATCCGATCCGAACGCCTTGCGCCGCGAACCGCGGGCCTGAGGCGAGCCGCAAGGGAATCTAAAGACTTGCGCTCTATCGTCGCGGAAAGTGGGCGGCGCAGCGCCTTCGAATCGGAGACGTTATGCGTATACTCGCCTGCCTCACGCAGGAGCACGACTGGCGGCTTGTCGTCCTTGCGGCGGCGATATGCCTGATCGGCGCGTTCGTCGCGGTCATGCTGTTCAAGCGAACGATGGCCGAGAGCGGCTATGCGCGCTTTCACTGGTGCTTCCTGGCGGCGGTTGCGGGCGGTTCGGTGACATGGGCCACCCATTTCATCGCCATGCTGGGCTATCGCGCGCCCGTTCCGGTCACGTTCGACGGTCCGCTGACGGTCTTCTCGGCGGTGATCGCGGTGTTCGGCATCGGCGCGGGCCTGATGCTGGCCGCCCTGCCGCAGCGCAGGCTGGCCACGCTGCTGGGCGGCGGCACGATCGGGCTGTCCATCGCCGCGATGCATTACGTCGGCATGTTCGCCTATCGCACAGAAGGCATCGTGCACTGGCAGCAATCCTATGTGATCGCGTCCGTCCTTGTCTCCGCGCTGCTGTCCATCGCCATGGTGGACCGGCTGCATGCCGGGCGCGACGGCTATGCGGTTGGCGCATGGGGGCTGTTCGCCGCGGCCATCACGGGGCTGCACTTCACCGGCATGACGGCCTTTTCGGTGACGCCCATCGCCGGCCTGCCCGACCATGCGAACGACCAGGCGTTCGCCGCCATGGCGTCGGCCATCGCGATGGTGGCCGCGCTGATCGTCGGCGCGGGCATCTCGACCTTCCTGGTCGAACGCCGCGCCCGCACGTCGTCCCAGGCCGAGCTGGCGCATATCGCCATGCACGACAAGCTGACCGAGCTTGCCAATCGCCACAGCTTTACCGAGGCGCTGGAACAGGAATGCGCCCGGCTGGGCGATGGCCGCCACGGTTTCGGACTGCTGCTCGTCGACCTCGACCGGTTCAAGCCGGTGAACGACACGCTGGGCCACCCGATGGGCGACGTCATCCTGCAGAAGGTCGCGGCAAGGCTGCGCCGCGCTGCCCGGCATAGCGATCTGGTGGCGCGGATCGGCGGCGACGAATTCGCCATTATCGCGCGCGGCGGCGCCAGCCGGGTCGAAATCGCGTCCATCGCGGAACGCATCGTCGAGATCCTGTCCCGCCCCTTCGTCGTGCACGGCAATGTCGTGGAACTGGGCGGCAGCGTCGGCTTCAGCATGGCGCCCGGCGACGGGACCGATGCCGAGACGCTGAACCAGCACGCCGATGTCGCGCTCTATACCGCCAAGCGCAATGGCCGGGAACGCTTCTGCCAGTTCGAACCTGCGCTGATGGAAGAGCTGAAGCGGCGCCGCTTTCTTGAGGCGGACCTGCGCCGCGCCTGCATGCGCGAGGATTTCCAGGTCGCCTACCAGCCGGTGATCGACCCGCGCTCGGGCCGCATGATCTCGGCAGAGGCGCTGCTGCGCTGGACCTGCCCCGAACGCGGCGCGATCTCTCCGGCGGAATTCGTGCCCGTTGCAGAGGACCTGGGGCTGGTCTCGCGCATCGGTGCGGGCGTGCTGATGCAGGCCTGCCGCGATGCCGCGACATGGCCGGACGACATCGGCGTCGCGGTCAATATCTCGCCGGTCCAGCTGCTCGACCCGCGCCTGCCGCAGACGGTGATCCAGGCGCTGACCGAATCCGGCCTGCCCGCCAGCAGGCTTGAGCTGGAGATTACCGAGACCGCCCTGATCGGCAATGACGAAGCCGCGCTGAAGACGCTGACCCGGCTGCGCGACATGGGCATCCGCATCTCGCTCGACGATTTCGGCACGGGCTATTCCTCGCTCAGCTATCTGCACCGCTTTCCGATCAGCCGGATCAAGATCGACCGTTCCTTCGTCCAGCAATTGCCGCACGATCCCGGCAGTGCGTCGATCGTGCGCGCCATCGCGCAGCTGGGCGAAAGCCTGAACATGCAGATCACCGCCGAAGGGATCGAGACGGCAGAGCAGCTGTCCTTCATCACCGATCACGGCTGCGACCACGTCCAGGGCTTCCTGATCAGCCACGCCATCCCCGCCGCCGAGCTGTCGCAGTGGCTGGCGGACCGTGCAAAGGCCAGTGCCGCCGCCCCCGGCGCGGCTGCGGCGTGAAGGGCCCATCGCGATGACGCTTTGCAAGCTGCTCTATACCAGCAACCGTGCCGATGCTTCCGGCGATCACGAACAGATCGCCCGGATCGCGCGCGGCTCCGCCCGCCGCAATGCCGAGCAGGGGATCACCGGCAGCCTCGTCTATGTCGAGGACAGCTTCATCCAGGTGCTGGAAGGCCCGCAGGACGCGGTCGAGCGCGTGTTCGAGAACATCTGCTGCGACTTCCGCCACCGCGAGATCAAGCTGATCGACCTGGTCAGCGTGCAGGCGCGCCAGTTCGCCGAATGGCACATGGGGCTGCTCGCCTCGTCCCAGAACGACCCGCTCTACAAGGAGCTGGAGCAGGTCAAATATCTCGTCACCGTCAATGCGCGCACCGCGGCAGAGCATATCCGCAACCTGATGGGCCGCTGACCGGCAGGCACCATCTGCAGCGCCGCGGCGGGTAGTTTTCCCGGCGGGTTGGGTCGAGCGCGGGAACGCGCTAGAGGGTCGGCGTCGCATATCGCCGACGCCGAACCCGCAACGCACGCAACGCCAAGGCCCGCCCATGCAAGACCCCGTCCTCGAAGAAGCCGCTCCCGTCGAGGAGAGCGCCCGGATCGCCGTGAACCCGCCGGTGTTCTTCATCTCGGCGGCGCTGATCCTGGCCTTCGCGCTGCTGGGCGCGCTACTGCCCGATCAGGCGGAGCGGGTGTTCTCGCAGGCGCAGGCGTTCCTGGTGAAGGATTTCGGCTGGCTCTACATCACGGCGGTCGCGGGGTTCCTGATCTTCGTGATCTACCTGATGCTCAGCCGCCACGGCGACGTGAAGCTGGGCCCGGACGAGAGCGAGCCCGAATACAGCTATCTGTCATGGTTCGCGATGCTGTTCAGCGCGGGCATGGGCATCGGCCTCGTCTTTTTCGGCGTGGCCGAGCCGATCCAGCACTATGCCTCGCCCCCCATCGGCGACGGGCGGACGGTGGAATCGGCGCGCCAGGCGATGACGCTGACCTTCTTTCACTGGGGCCTGCACGCGTGGGCCATCTATATCGTGGTCGGACTTTCGCTCGCCTATTTCTCGTTCCGGCGCGGCTTGCCGCTGACGATCCGCTCGGCGCTGTTCCCGCTGATCGGGCGGCGTATCAACGGGCCCATCGGCCACGCGGTCGACATCTTCGCGGTGCTGGGCACGATGTTCGGCGTGGCGACCTCGCTCGGCTTCGGGGTGCTGCAGGTAAACGCGGGCCTGTCCTATCTTTTCGGCCTGCCGGTCGGCACGGGGGTGCAGATCGTGCTGATCACGGCGGTCACCGCGCTGGCGACGCTGTCGGTGTTCCTGGGCCTGGACAAGGGGGTCAAGCGCCTGTCCGAGCTGAACATCATCCTGGCCATCTTGCTGCTGGGCTTTGTGCTGTTCGCCGGGTCCACCGTGTTCCTGCTGCAGGCCTTCGTGCAGAACGTGGGCACCTATCTCGGCTCGGTCGTACCGCGCACCTTCCGCATGTATGCGTATGAACCCAATCCCTGGCTGGCGGACTGGACGCTGTTCTACTGGGGCTGGTGGATCGCCTGGTCGCCGTTCGTCGGCATGTTCATCGCCCGCATCTCGCGCGGGCGGACGATCCGCGAATTCATCGGCGGGGTGCTGCTGGTGCCGGTGCTGTTCACGTTCCTGTGGATGACGGTGTTCGGCAACACCGCCATCGACATGGACCTGAACGGGGTGGAGCCGATCGCGCGGACGGTGGAGAACAACCTGCCCGTCGCGCTGTTCGAAACGCTGAACGCGCTGCCGATGGGGTCGATAACATCGCTGATCGCGACGTTCCTGATCATCACCTTCTTCATAACCTCGGCGGATTCGGGGGCGCTGGTAATCGACATGATCACGTCCGGCGCGGCGGAAAACCCGCCCGTGTGGCAGCGCATCTTCTGGGCGGTCTGCGCGGGCGCGATCGCGGCGGTGCTGCTGGTGGCCGGCGGGCTTGAGGCCTTGCAGACGGCCGCCATCGCCAGCGCGCTGCCGTTTGCGATCATCATGATCTTCATCTGCTACGGCCTCTACCGCGCGCTTCGGCAGGAAAGCCTGGGCACATCGACCGACCTGATGCTGGTCGATACGGCGCCCGCCGCTCCCGAACTCAGCTGGCAGCAGCGGCTGACGTCGATCATGGGGCATTTCGGCAAGCAGGACATCACCCGCTTCATGCACGACACCGCGCGTCCCGCGCTGGACATGGTGGCAGGGGAAATGCGCGAAGGCGGCTTCGAGCCCGAGATCGCGGAGGAGGAGGACTGCATCTCCCTCACCGTCCCGCATGGCGAGCGCGGCGCGTTCAGCTACACGATCCGCAACCGCCCGTTCCTGATGCCCAGCTTCGTCTGGGCGGAAACGAAGAAGTCGCACAAGGCGGAGCAGCGCCATTTCCGGGCCATGGCGCATACCTCGCAGGGCGAGACGCCGCATGACGTGACCGGCTTTTCGCAGGACCAGCTGATCACCGACCTGCTCAACCGCTATGCGCGCTTTCGCCATTCGCGGCGGATGACCTGACGGGCGCGCGGGCCATGTCGGCGGCCGCCACCGCCAGCGCGCCGAACGCCCATCCGCCGATCACGTCGCTGGGCCAGTGCACGCCCAGCACGACGCGGCTGACCCCTATGCTCAGCACCAGGATTAGGGCCAGCGATGGCCCCGCCCGCGAGCGGGTCAGCAGCAAGGCCAGCAGCAGATAGGTCGCGGCCGAATTGGCGGCATGGCCGCTGGGAAAGCTGAAGCTGGTTTCCGCCATGTAATGCGCGACGTCGGGCCGCGCCCGGCCGGCCACGTGTTTCTGCAGGCCCACCAGCACGCGCACCGCCGTCACCGTCAGCACAAGCACCCCCGCATCGCGCCACCTGCCCCGCCACAGCAGGAACGCCGCGCCCGCGGCAGCGACCGGGATCAGCACCACCCAGTCGCCCAGCCATGTCAGATACCATGCCGCCGCCGACCAGCCGCCGGGCGCATCGGGATGCAGCACCGCCAGCACCGCGGTATCGAAACCGAACGCGGGACCGCCCACCAGCCCGGCCCCGAACCACAGCACGGCCGGAGCGAGAATGACGGCAATGGCGGAAGGTCGGGGCGCGGCTGGATCCATGCGCCTCATCCGATCACCCGCCGCGTCCGCTGGCAAGCCCGTACAAACCGGTACCTGCCCGAAAGTTCATGGAACGAACACGCGCCGGGCGCGCTTTTTGAAGGAGACACACACGAAGACAATCCCCGACATGGCCGCTCCCCCCACCCCCCTCTGGCCATGTTCCGGGGGCCGAAAGGATTTCCCCATGGCCGACACCAAGATCACCACGATCAACCCCTTCACCGAGGAAGTGATCGAGACCTATCCGCTGATGAGCGACGAAGAGGCCGACAAGGTCGTGAGGGCCAGCCACGAGGCGTTCCTGGAATGGAAGATGAAAAGCCTCGATGAACGCGCGAAGATCATCGCCGCCATCGGCAAGAAACTGTCCGAGAAGAAGGACGAGTTCGCGCAGCTGATGAGGCGCGAGGTCGGCAAGCTGATCCGCGACAGCCGCGACGAGATCGACCTGTGCGCCGCGATCTGCGCCTATACTGCCAAGGAAGGCCCCGTGGCGCTGGCGGACGACGAGCGCGAAGTCGACGGCGCGACCGCATTCGTCAGCCATTCGCCCATCGGTGTCGTCTATGGCATCCAGCCGTGGAACTTCCCGGCCTATCAGGCGGTGCGCTATTCGATCGCGAGCCTGATGGCAGGCAATGGCGTGCTGCTGAAGCACGCGGAAAATTGCACCGGCAGCGGCGAATATCTGCGCGACCTGTACGAGGAAGCGGGACTACCCAAGGGCTTGTTCGGCGTGCTGCGCATCAGCCACGACCAGTCCGACGCGATCATCGCGCATGACCTCGTGCGCGGCGTCACCATGACCGGCAGCGATACCGCGGGCCGCCATATCGCGGCCAAGGCGGGCGAAGTGGTGAAGAAGACCGTGCTGGAGCTGGGGTCCAACGACGCCTACCTGGTGCTGGACGACGCCGACCTCGACCTCGCGATCAAGACCTGCGTGCAGGGGCGCCTCTACAACAACGGGCAGACCTGCGTGAACGCCAAGCGCTTCATCGTGACCGAGAAGAACTACGACGCTTTCGTCGAAGGCTATGCCAAGCGTTTCGGCGCGGTCCGCATGGGCGACCCGATGGACGGCGATACGCAGCTTGGCCCGATGGTCTCACGCGAGCAGCGCGACAAGCTGCACGAGCAGGTCGAGAAAAGCGTATCGAACGGCGCACGCCTGGTGGTCGGCGGCGAAATGCCGGACCGAGAGGGCTGGTTCTATCCCGCCACCGTGCTGGCCGATGTCGAACCCGGCCAGCCCGCGTACGAGGACGAGCTGTTCGGCCCCGCCGCCTCCATCATCAAGGCGAAGGACGACATGGACGCGATGCGCATCGCCAACAGCAGCCGGTATGGCCTGGGCGGCGGCATCTTCAGCAAGGACGTCGAACGCGCCAAGAAGCTGGCGGCCGAGCATTTCGATACCGGCATGATCTTCATCAACAGTTTCGACCTTGCCAGCCCCAGCCTGCCGTTCGGCGGGGTCAAGGATTCGGGCTATGGCCGCGAGCATGGGCCCGAGGGGTTGAAGGAATTCGTCAACGCCAAGGCCATCAAGGTCGCCAGCAAGGCCGCGGCCTGATCCATGGCGGAAACGCTTCGCTGCGATGTCGCGGTGATCGGCGCGGGAACCGCCGGCATCGCGGCGGAACGCTCCGCCCGCAAGAACGGCGCGTCCACCCTGCTGATCGATCCCGCGTTTCGCGGCACGCTATGCGCCAACACCGGCTGCATGCCGTCCAAGCTGCTGATCGCGGCGGCAAGGGAAGCGCGGCGCATCGAACAAGCGGACCTGTTCGGCATAGAAGTCGGGGAAGTCCGCATCGATGGGCCTGCCGTCATGCGCAGGGTCCGCTCCGAACGCGACTGCTTCGCCCGGCTGACGCGCGAGAGCTTTGACAAGCTGCCCGATGGCATCGCGGTCCACGCCCGCGCCCGGTTCGAAGGACCGAACCGGCTCTGCCTCGACGATGGCCGCGCGGTCGAGGCCAAGGCGATCGTCATCGCGACCGGTTCCACCGCCGCGCTGCCTCCGCCCTTCGCGGCGCTGGGCGACAAGGTGCTGACGAACGAAAGCGTGTTCGAACTGCCCGATTTGCCCGGCAGCCTGGCCGTAGTCGGATCGGGCGCGATCGGCCTCGAACTCGCGCAGGCGTTCGCGCACCTGGGCGTTCGGGTGACCCTGTTCGACCGCGACGAGACGATGGGCAAGGTCCGCTGCCCCGCCGTGCATGACGCGCTCAGCACCATCATCCGCCGCGACCTCGACGTCCATCTTGGCGTCGATGTTAAGCCGGAAGTCACGGACAATGGCGTGC
Source organism: Croceicoccus sp. (assembly GCA_029936705.1). Taxonomy (GTDB): domain Bacteria; phylum Pseudomonadota; class Alphaproteobacteria; order Sphingomonadales; family Sphingomonadaceae; genus Croceicoccus. The sequence continues at coordinate 7,940 of JAPYSD010000017.1, forward strand.
GCGTGCGCTGGAGCGGCGAAGCAGGCAGCGGCGAAGACGCGTTCGATCTGCTGCTCGCCGCCATGGGGCGGCCGCCGCAGCTTGACGGGCTGGACCTTGGCAAGGCGGGCATCGAACTGGACGACAAGGGCGTACCGGTCCACGACCGCCAGACGATGCGCTGCGGCGACAGCGCGGTCTTCATGGCAGGCGACGCCGCGTCCGACATCCCGCTGTTGCACGAGGCTTCGCACGACGGCGCCATCGCCGGGCGCAACGCCGCCGCCTTCCCCGCACCGATCACGACCGCGCGGCACGTGCCGTTCAGCATCATCTTCACCGACCCCCCGCTGGCCAGCATCGGCAAGGCCGAAGCGGACGGCGCGGTCACCGGCAAGGCGGATTATTCCGACCAGGGCCGCGCGCGGGTCGATGGGCGCAACGAAGGCGTCCTGACCCTCTATGCGCAGGCGCCCCATGGCACGCTGATCGGCGCCGACCTGGTCGCGCCCGCGGGCGAGCATCTCGCGCATCTGCTTGCCTGGGCGATCGAGCGCGGGACCACCGCGAGCGAGCTGCTCGAGATGCCGTTCTATCACCCGACCATCGAGGAAGGGCTGAAATCCGCGCTGCGCACGATCTGCGCCGCAACCCCCATCCCGCTACCACAGGACCAGGACACCGGAACCCCGCCCGGTGCATGAACGAAGGACCAATAAATGACCGACATTCTTTTCGAGCCGCTGAAACTGGGAGCGATCGAGCTTCCCAACCGCGTGCTGATGGCGCCGCTGACGCGCAACCGCTCGCACGCCGACGGCACGCCGGACGCGATGGCGGCGACCTATTACCGCCAGCGTTCCTCTGCCGGGCTGATCATTACCGAGGCGACGCAGGTCTCCGCCATGGGCAAGGGCTACAAGGACACGCCCGGCATCTATACCGAAGCGCATGTCGAGGGGTGGAAGCCGATCGTCGAGGCCGTGCACGCGGGCGGCGGGCGGATCTTCTGCCAGCTTTGGCACGTGGGGCGGATCAGCCATGTCTCGCTGCTGCCTGACGGCGCGCAGCCCGTGTCGTCCAGCGCGGTGCGCGCCGAGACGCAGACCTTCACCGCGAACGGGTTCGAGGACACGTCCGAGCCGGTCGCGCTCGACGCCGACGGGATCGCCCGCACGCTGGACGATTTCGCCAATGGTGCGCGCCGCGCGAAGGAAGCGGGCTTCGACGGGGTCGAGGTACACTCGGCCAATGGCTATCTGCTGGACCAGTTCCTACAGGACGGCGCGAATCGGCGCGAGGATCACTACGGCGGCTCGATCGAGAACCGCCTGCGCCTGCTGGGCGAGGTGTTCGACCGGGTCTGCGCCGTGTTTCCGGCGGACCGCGTCGGCGTGCGCTTTTCGCCGCTCGGGCAGGCGAACGACATTTCCGACAGCGACCCGGAGGCAATCTTCAGCGGCGCCTATCGCATGGCGAGCGAGCGCGGCCTCGCCTATCTCCACGCGGTCGAGCAGTTCTTCGGCCAAGACAGCAGCGAAGAAGACGCGGCCCTGCTCAAGCGGCTACGCAAGCTGTTCGGCGGCGTCTATATCGGCAACGGATCCTATGACGGCGAGCGCGCCCGCGCGGCCATCGCCGAGAGCCGGGCCGATGCGATCACCTTTGGCCGCCCGTTCATCGCGAACCCCGACCTGCCCGAACGCATCCGCATCGGCGCCGACATGAACGAGCCGAACGAGGACACGTTCTATGGCGGCGGGGCGGAAGGCTACATCGACTACCCGTTCCTCGACCCGCAGCACTGACGCCGTCAGCGGGCGAACAGGCTTTCCAGGCTCTCGAACGCCTTCATCTCGATGGCGTTGCTGCTGGGATCGCGAAAGAACATCGTGGCCTGTTCGCCCGGCTGGCCCTTGAAACGGACGTGCGGTTCGATGTCGAAGGTCGTGCCGCGCGCCGTCAGCCGGTCGGCCAGCACCTGCCAGTCCGCCATCGTCAGGATTACGCCGAAATGCGGAACGGGTACGTCATGGCCGTCCACCGCATTGCCGCCCGCGTCGATGCTGCGTTCAGCGTCCACCCTGTGCGCGACGATCTGGTGGCCGAAGAAATCGAAATCGATCCACTCGTCGGAACTGCGCCCTTCCGGGCAGCCCATGACATCGCCCCAGAAATGCCGCGCGGCCTTCAGGTCGTGCACCGGAAACGCTAGGTGAAAGGGCCGGATGGTCATGCGGGGGGCTTCCTTGGAAATGGCGCTGTGCAGTCGTCGGGCACCCATAGGAAGCAGCGCCGGCCGGGGCAAGCTGCGCCCCCGGCCCAGCTGCCAATCGGCCTAGCTGCCCAGCAACCGCTCACCCAGCAGGGTGCGGAAATCGCGGCGGCTGTCGGCGACCACCAGCACGGTCACGCGCCCATCCTCGGGCAGGTAGATGATGCGAAACGGCGCGCGCGACAGCTGGCGGAATTCGCGAATGCCCAGCGCGTCCAGCTCGGGCACCACCGGCCCTTTGGCGGGATGGCTGGCCAGGCTTTCGATCGCCGTTACCAGATCGGCCAGCAGAGCGCCCGCCCCGCCCTCGCCCGCCCCGCCGCGCTGCGACAGGCGGCGGCGATAGATGCCGGACAGATCGCGCTCCGCCCCGATGGACAGGCGCACGTCGATGGAAGGTTTCGCCATGACCCGGCCGCCCGGCGGTCAGCTGCGCGCGCGGATCCTGTCCGCCAGCCCCGCAACCGGCGCGGTGCGGCCCGCGGCCATGTCATCGCGGCCTAGCGCGATCAGCTTGAGCAGCGCCAGCGCTTCCTGCGTCTGCTCATAGCTGCCGATATCCTGCAGCACCGCCTTCGCTTCTCCGTTCTGGGTCACGATCAGCGGCGCAGCCCCTTCGCCCAATTCGCGAATGACATCGGCGCTATGCGCCTTCAGAAAGCTGATCGGCTTGACGCGGTCCTGAATATTCATGAGCCTGTGGTCCTTATTCGGTCCGAATATAGCCCATCCTGCCGACGCGTTCAAGCATTCCAGTCCCGCCGCGCCGTTCAGATCCCCATGCACATATACTTGATCTCGAGGTAATCATCGAGGCCGTAGTGCGACCCCTCGCGCCCCAGCCCCGATTGCTTGATCCCGCCGAACGGCGCGACCTCGGTCGAGATCAGGCCGGTGTTGACGCCGACCATGCCCGCCTCCAGCGCCTCGCCCACGCGCCAGATGCGCGCCATGTCGCTGGCATAGAAATAGCTGGCGAGGCCGAATTCGGTATCGTTGGCCATGCGCAGCGCGTCTTCCTCGTTCTCGAAACGGATCAGCCCCGCGAGCGGCCCGAAGGTCTCTTCGCGCGTCAGCAGCATGGCGGGGGTCACGCCCGTCAGCACGGTGGGCTCGAAATAGGTGCCGCCCAGATCGCTGCGCTTGCCGCCCGCAAGCACCTTGGCGCCGCCGTCCTTCGCGTCCTTCAGATGCTGCTCGACCTTCTCGACCGCGGCATCGTCGATCAGCGGGCCGATGTCGGTGCCGCCTTCCATGGCGTAGCCCAACTTCAGCGCCTTCACCCGCTCCGTCAGCTTGCTCGCGAACTCGTTATAGACGCCCGCCTGCACGTATAAGCGATTGGTGCACACGCAGGTCTGGCCCCCGTTGCGGAACTTGGACACCATCGCCCCGTCGACCGCCGCGTCGACATCGGCATCGTCGAACACCAGGAACGGGGCATTGCCGCCCAGTTCCATGCTGGCCTTCTTCACCGTCTCGGCACTTTCGCGCAGCAGCTGCCGCCCGACCTCGGTCGACCCGGTAAAACTGATCTTGCGCACGGTGGGATTGGCAGTCAGCTCGCCGCCGATGGCACTGGCGCTGCCAGTGACGACGTTGACGACGCCAGCCGGGATTCCCGCTTCCTCGCACAAGGCTGCGATGGCGAGAGCCGAGAACGGCGTTGCCGAGGCCGGCTTGATGACGATCGTGCAGCCCGCCGCCAGCGCGGGTCCCAGCTTGCGCGTGATCATCGCGTTAGGGAAGTTCCACGGCGTGATCGCGCCGACCACGCCCACGGGCTGCTTGATCACCACGATCCGGCGATCCGCCGCGTGCGGGGGAATGACGTCGCCATAGGCGCGCTTCGCTTCCTCGGCGAACCATTCGATGAAGCCTGCGCCATAGGCGATCTCGCCCCGGCCCTCGGCCACCGGCTTGCCCTGTTCGCGCGAGAGCAGCTCGCCCAGGTCGTCCTGGTGCTGCATCATCAGGTCGAACAGGCGCCGCAGCAGTTTCGAGCGTTCGCCCGCCGTCTTCGCGCGCCATGCGGGCAGAGCCTTGTTCGCGGCCTCGACCGCGCGGCGGGTTTCGTCCGCGCCCATCTTCGGCACCGTGCCCAGCACCTTGCCGGTGCCGGGATCGGTCACGTCGATAACCGCTCCGCCATCGGCGTCGCACCACTGGCCGTCGATGTAACATTGCTGCTTCAGGAAATCGGAAAAGGGCATGGCGGCTCCAATTGGCGCGATAGACCGGGGTGCCCTTTCGATCTGGTCAATGCCGCGGGTAAATCAATGCCGCCCCCGCCGAATGTGCGCTATCCGCTAGGCGCCCTCGCGCTTTGGCCTGATCCAAGCGATGCCCCGGCGCAGCAGGTCGTAATAGACCGGCAGTTCCCATGCGCAGCGGTCCACGGTGGGCCACCAGTCCGCCAGCGGCTGCAGGTCGTAATGCCCGCGGCAATGGCCCAGCGTGTTGTAAAGCACCGCCCCCTTGCCGCGCTGGCGGATATACATCACGGGATGCGTGCCGGGCGCATCGGCGGCTTCGGCGAACCCGGTGCCTTCCTCGGTGCACTCGGTCTCCAGCAGCACGTGCAGGTCGCCGTGGGTTTCAAGGTGATACAGCTCGTCGGTGGTCTCGAACGGCTCCACCCCGGCGGTCAGCTCGTGGGCAGGGTCGGCGACCGTCACCGTATAGGGCGCGATCGGCGGGTGCGAGATGAACTGGCTGCCCAGCACCTCCATGAACAGCGGTGCCTCGCGCGGGGCGTGGAACAGGCCGTCGTCCATCAGCTTCAGGATCGAGTTCGTGCCGTGCAGCGCATACCAGCGACCGCCCCCCTCGACCCAGTCGCGCAGCGCTTCCTGCGCGGCGTCGCTGGGCACCACGTTGCAGGTATAGCTGATCAGCATGTCGGCGGCGGCGATCGCCTCGACATTCTCGTAATCCTCGAACACGCGGGTGCGGATGCGCGGATCATCGGCCAGCAGCTTCAGCAGTTCCAGCCGCGCGAAATCGATGTCGTGCCACACGCCGCCCGCGATCAGCACGCAGTCGATGCGGGCGGGATGGTCGTCGGCAGTCGCACCCGCCAGCGGGTCGGGCCCGTGGTCGATACGCTGCATCAGCCGCCGGCCCTGCCATCGGCGTTCCCGCCCAGTTCGCCGTCGATATACTTCATCAGCGTATCCTCGAACTGGCGGATGCGGATTTCCTGGTAATTGCCCAGCTGGACCTCCCCTGTCTTCGAACAATGCAGACCTTCCTGCACGAAGGGCAGATTGTCCATATCCTGTTCGAAAACTTCGCCCAGTCCGCCCAGTTCGGGCGCCTCGGTCCATTTCTGGTCCAGGGTCAGGAACTTGCGCGGCGCGGCGGGCGGCTTGGGCTCGCCCTTCTTTACCCGCGACAGGATGCGCACCTCCATCACGCTGGTGTCCACCGTCTTGCCGGGCGACCAGCTATAGACGATGTTCGGCATGAACCCGCCCCATGGTCCGAAGTTGGGAAACACGTTATAGACCAGCGCGTCGAGCACCTCGGCATCGGTCGCGTCCGAATGGTCATAGCCGGTCTGCTCGGTATAGGTCTGGCGCATGCGGTCGCCCAAAGCCTCGCGCGCGGTCTTGCCCTCGGGGACCGCGATCGCCATCGGGTCGGCGTTGGGGTCGTAATTGTCCGAACTGCGGCCGTTGTACTTGATGAACTGGTCGACGATCCACTGCTCGCCCTGCCCTTCCTGGATATGCGGGCTCATCACGCCGAACGGGACCAGGTTCACGTTCACATTGTCGCCCCAGGTGCGATAGGCGGCATTGGAATCGCCCGTGAACGGCAGCAGCTGCGGATGGGTGACGATGGTGTGCCAGGCTTCCATGAAAGCCTCCATCACCACCTTCCAGTTGGCGGGCACTTCCTTGGCGACATGCATCACGGTGACGCACTCGTCGTGGCGCCAGCGCTTGAAATGCTCGGGCAGCGGGGCAAGGAATTCCTCCAGGCTCGGCCCGCCGGCGTTCTCGCGGATGAAGACATAGCCCTGCCACACGCCGACCTCGGCATCGGGCAGGTCCATGTTCTTCTTCTTCAGATGCGGGAAATCCCACTGGCACGGCGCATGGTCGAAACTGCCGTCCTTCTTCCAGGTAAAGGCGTGGAACGGGCAGGTGAACTGCTCGGCATGGCCGTCCTCGGTCCGCAGCTTGCGCCCGCGGTGCAGGCAGACATTGTGCATCGCGCGGATCGATCCGTCGTCCTGCCGCACGATCAGGAAGCTGCGGCCCGCGTTCTCGAACACGACGAAATCGCCCGGTTCGTTAAGCTCTTCCTCGCGCGCGGCGAACTGCCACACGTTGGGCCACATGCGCTCCCGCTCCAGCGCGGCGAAATCCTCGCTGATATAGCGTTCGACCGGGATGGGGTCCGATCCGCGATATTCATAGGAATCGTCGACCAGCACGTCGGGTGCCGGGCGCGAATCGCGCTTCATCAATTCGTTCCAGCTGATGCCTTCGCTGCGGTCCTCGCCGAAACGCTCCGTGGGTTCGATGTCGGCCATGGCCTGTCATCCTCTCGCCTGTATGGGCGGCGTTCTTCGCCGTGTTCACCACGCACCCTGCCCTGATTCCCCGCATACGTCACCTTGTCCAAGTCATAGGTTGCGCATCCGGCCGCTTGGCGCGATTTTCGCCGCAATAACAGGACGGAGAGAGGCGTATGGCAGACAGGCTTCAGGGCAAGGTCGCATTGGTGACCGGCGGCACCGGCGGCATCGGCGAAGGCGCGGTCCGGCGGCTGTCCGCCGACGGGGCGCGGGTGATCTTCACCGGATCGCGGCAGGAAGCCGCCGACCCGATCTGCGCCGAAACGGGCGCGACCTTCATCCCGCACCGCGTGCAGGACGCCGCGGCCTGGACCGGGCTGGCGGACCGCATCCGCCGCGATTTCGGCCGGCTGGACATCGCCTTTGCCAATGCCGGGACCGAAAAGAACGACGGCAGCATCGAGACGATCGAGATCGAGAACTGGGACAATATTCTCGACGTGAACCTGACCGGCGTGATGCTGACGGTGCAGAACGCGGTGCGCATCATGAAGGACAATCCCGGCGGCCCTACGGGTTCGATCGTCATCAACAGCTCGATGAACGCACACCGGGCGATGGGCAATTACATGGCCTATTCGGTGACGAAATCGGCGGTGGTGGCGCTGGGCAAGTCGGCGGCGAACTATTGCGGGCAGGCCGGCTACCAGATCCGGGTCAATGCGATCCTGCCCGGCGTGGTGGAAACCGACCTGATCAGGACCATCATGAATTCGCAGCCCGATCCCGCAGCCGCGCGCGCGATGTACGAAGGCATGTCGCCGCTGGGACGCATGGCCCGGGTCGAGGAAGTGGCCGCGCTGGTCGCGTTTCTGGGCAGCGACGAAGCCGGCTTCATCTCGGGCGGGGAATATACCATCGACGGCGCGTCGACCGCCGGGATGTCCGGGGTATGAGCGGCTCGCTGGCAGGGCGCGTCGCGCTGGTCACGGGCGCGGTGCGGGGCATCGGCCTCGCCGCCGCGCACAGCATGGCCGAAAAGGGGGCAAAGGTCTGGATCGCGGACCTGAAGGCGGAGGATGACGATGCGGTTTCGCAGGCGCTGGGGTCGGTGCCGGGCGGCGGGTATCTGACGCTCGACGTCACGGATGAAGCACAATGGCAGGCCGCCATCGCCCGGATCGAGTGTGTGGACGGCAGGCTCGACATCCTCGTCAACAATGCCGGGATCGACGGCACGGGCCGCGTGCAGGACATGACGCTGGATCTGTGGCGCAAGGTGCAGGCGGTCAACAGCGACGGCGCGTTCCTGGGCACCAAGCACGCCTATGCCCTGCTGGAGCGAAGCGGCAAGGACCGCAAGGGCGGGTCGTCCATCGTCAATGTCAGCTCGGTCATGGGCTTCGTCGCCTTTCCCGAAAGCAGCGCCTATTGCGCGTCCAAGGGCGCGATCCGCCAGTTCAGCAAGGCCTGCGCGGTCGAATTCGCCACCTATGGCGCGCCGATCCGCGTCAATTCGGTCCACCCCGGCTTCGTCCAGACGCCGCTGCTGGACGAAGGGTTCGACCGCATGGTCGCGCGCGGGGTCGCGGAAAAGGCGGGCGACCTCAAGGACCAGGTCAGCGCCTCCACCCCCGTCGGCAGGCTGGGGACGATGCAGGAAATCGGCGATGCCATCGCCTTCCTCGCCAGCGAGGAGGCCAGCTACATGACCGGGTCCGAAATGGTGGTCGACGGCGGCTATATCGCGCGCTGAACGGGGAAATGACGATGTTTGAACTGAACGATTGCATCGCGCTGGTCACCGGCGCGAAGGGCGGCATCGGGCGCGAGATCGTGGCCGCCCTGAAACAGGCGGGCGCGGCGGTGATTGCGACCGACCTTGGCGGCGACGACGGCGGGACCGGCGCGGACCATTATTTCGCGCATGACGTGACCAATGCCGACGACTGGCAGCGCATCGCCGATTTCGCGGCATCCGAATACGGGCGGATCGACGCGCTGGTGAACAATGCGGCGATCTCCATCGTGACGAAGTTCGAGGATACGCCGCTGTCCGAGTTCCACCGGCTGAACGCGGTGAACGTCGATTCCGTCATCATCGGCACGCAGGCGATGCTGCCGCTGCTGAAGGAAGGCGGCAAGGCGCGCGAGAGCGGCGCGTCGGTCGTCAATTTCTCCAGCGTCGGGGGCCTGCGCGGCGCGGCGTTCAACGCGGCCTATTGCACCAGCAAGGCGGCGGTGAAGATGATGTCGAAGTGCCTGGGCGCCGAATTTGCGGCGCTGGGCTACAACATTCGCGTCAATTCGGTGCATCCCGGCGGCATCGATACGCCCATGCTGGGCTCTATCATGCAGCGTTATGTCGACATGGGCGCCGTCCCCTCGGTCGAGGCGGCGCAGCAGGGCGTGACTGCCGCTCATCCCATCGGACGGCTTGGCAAGCCGGGCGAAATGGCAGGCGGCGTGGTGTTCCTCTGCTCGGCAGCGTCCAGCTTCATGACCTGCGACGAGCTGGTGATGGACGGCGGCTTTTCCCAGGTCTAGCCGCCGCCCCGCGGATCAGCGGCTGCCATGCACCTCGGCCAGCGAGCCGGGCATCGGCATCATCGGCGTGATCGCGTAATGGCGGCATTTCCACGCGCCGCCCTGCTGCACGCATTCCATCCGGTACTTGACCTGCACGGTGATGCTGGACCCGTCCTTCGCCGCCCCCATGCCGATGACATAGGCGGTCATCGCGGCCACGCCCCCGCCCCCATCGCCGTTCGCGTCCCAGCCGTCGGGGCGGAAATTGCTGATGAAATGGAAATGGTGCGTCATGTCGGCAAAGACCGCGCGGTAGAACGCGCCGATCTCGTCCCTGCCCTTCATCGCGGGCAGGCCGATCGCAGAGAAATCCGCCACCGCATCGTCGGTGAACAGCGCCAGCAGCGGCTCCACGCCCTGCAGCCCGTCGACCGCATAGCAATATTCGATCAGGTGCCGCTCCAGCGCGGTGCGGACGTCTTCGGGCATTTCGGACATGGTTGTTCCTCTCGCAGGATCGTTCTGGCGGGTACTCAGGCCGGTATTCGGGCCGGTATTCGGGCCGGTATTTGGGGAAGCGTTCAGGCCGCCAGGGGCATCATCGCGTCCAGCGTGAAGCGGCGGCAGCGCCAAGCGCCGTCGTGCGCCACGCATTCCATCCGGTATTTCACCTGGACCGAGATCGCATCCCCGTTGTTCGCCAGCCCCATGCCCATGACATAGGAGCTGATCGTTCCCAGCGTGCCGTCCCAGTGTTCGGCGCGCGGATTGGCGGCGATGTGGAATTCGAACGCCATGCTGTCGACCAGCCCGGCATAGAAGGCGCGGATCTCGTCCTCGCCCTTCATCACCGGAAAGCCGACGGAAGAGAAATCGATCGCGGCATCGGGGGTGAAGCAGGCGACGACCTTTTCGGGATCGCCGCGCGTGTCGACGCCGTGGGCATATTCCACCATCAACCGCTTCAGCGCGCGAAACACTTCCTCCGGCATGGCGCCGGACGCGCCGGGCGCGGTCATGCGCCTGCCTCGGCCTTCTGTTCGGTCGGATGGCCCAGCACCACGTCGTTCAGCAATTCGTGGAACCGCTGGATGCGCTTTTCCTGGTAAGTCAGCAGGCAGCCCTGGAACCCCCGGGAATTGAGGCCCTGCTGCTGCGTCGTGCCGATCGACAGGTCCTGGTCCGCGACGAAGCCCAGCGACACCCCGTCGCCATAGACCGAGTGGCGGTGGATCGCGTCATGCTTCAATGGCGCCTTACCCACCGGGGTCTCGACTTCCTTCATCCCCTCGACCGGGGGATAGAGGCACCAGTGCTGGAACACGCATTTCGCCGGATCGGTCGGATGCGGCTCGGTCCGCAGGATCTGGCACTGTTCCGGGCTCATCGTGATGGTGAGGTTGGGGAACAATGTGCAGTGGAAGTAATCCACCAGCTGCTGGTCGGTCATCGTGTCGTAGTCATAGCCGCGCTCTGCGCCGTGCTTGCGCTTCGCCTCGATCACCGCCTCGCGCACATCGGCGG
>JAPYSD010000479.1 GCA_029936705.1 Croceicoccus sp.
GCCATGACCATCGCGGACGTGCGCGAGATGGCGGCGGCGTCGCGCGACCTGTCGATCCGATCGCCCGCGCCGTACCTGTTCGCGTCGCGCATCGCGGGGCTGGACCAGGCCATCGCCGACTGGGCCGCGCCGATGCTGTCACCCGGCAGGTCCATCGTCGAGGCTACCAAGGAACTGACCCACGCGGTGCACGAGAAGATCGCCTACCAGTCCGGCAGCTCGACCAGCCGCACCCCGCCGCAGGAGGCTTTCGCCGCCGGTCGCGGCGTGTGCCAGGACCAGAGCCACGTGATGATCTCGGCTCTGCGGGCGCATTCGATCCCCGCCGCCTACATGTCAGGCTATCTCAACACCCGCCCGCCGCCGGGACAGCAGAAGCTGGTCGGCGCGGACGCGATGCACGCCTGGGTCGCGGTATGGTGCGGCGAGGACGGGTGGGTCACCTTCGACCCCACCAACGACCGCCTGACCGACAGCGATCACGTCACCGTCGGCATGGGGCGCGATTTCGCCGATGTCTCGCCGATCGACGGGGTATTCGTGGGGTCGACGGTCCAGAACCTCAGCTACGCGGTGGACGTGCGCCGGGCGGACTGACCCGCCCCGCGCCCCGTCCCTTGCATCGTCCTCCTCACCTCGCCCCTCAGTCCCGCGACAATTCGCGCGAGCGTTCGGCGGCGGCTTCCACCGCCTCTGCAACCAGTTCGCGCAGGCGGCCGGTGCCCATCAGCACGTCGAGCGCCGCCGCCGTGGTCCCGTTCGGGCTGGTCACGTTGCTGCGAAGCTGGCCCGGATCCTCGTCCGACGAACGGGCATAGGCCGCCGCGCCATAGACGGTCTGGATCGCCAGTTCCTTCGACAGTTCCTCGGGCAGGCCGGATTTCACGCCCGCCTCGGCCATCGCCTCGATGAAATGGAAGACATAGGCGGGGCCGGAGCCCGACACGCCCGTCACCGCGTCCATCAGCCGCTCTTCCTCGACGAAGGCGACGCTGCCGCTGGAGGAAAGCAGCGTCTCGCACACCGCGCGCGCATCGTCGGTGACGGCGTCGTTGGCGCAGCATACCATCATGCCCTTGCCCACCGCGGCGGGCGTGTTGGGCATGCAGCGGATGACCGCGCTACCCTTGCCCAGCGCATCCTCGATCGTGCCGAGCAGCGTGCCCGCGGCGACCGACACGAAGGTCGTGCCCTTGGCGGCGAAGGGCGTGTAGTCGGCCAGCACCTTGGCCATCATCTGCGGCTTCACCGCGATGATCGCCATCGACGGCGCTTCGCCGCCCGTGATGTCGTCCGCGCTGGCGTGGACGCTGGCGCCGGTTCCGGCGGCGCGCTGGCGCAATTCGTCGCTGGGTTCGACCACGTCGATCCGATTCGCGGGCGTGCCCTGTTCGATCCAGCCCTTGAGCATTGCAAAGCCCATGTTGCCGCATCCGACGAGCAGAACCCGTCCCTCCGGTTGCTTGTTCTGACTCTGGCTCGAAATATCCGTGCTCATAATTCCTCTTTCGGGTCGAGTGTCTATCTTTTCGGATCGAAGTCCGCCGCGAGCGGTTGCAGCTATCACAGATACATGATTTGGCCACCCGCAGAGGGCGTAAATCACCCCCGAGGTGTTATAACGTCCAACCCGCTGAAAGGACTCCATGCTCGACCGGACTGCCGATTTGAACGACCCGTTTGCCCGTTTCGCACCCCCCATCCGCGAGGCGACCCCCCTGCGCCAGGCGATTACCGACGCCTATCGCCGGTCCGAACAGCAATGCATCGCGGACCTGTTGCCGCGTGCCGAAATGCCCCCCCACCTGCGCGTGCCGATCGAGAAGACCGCGCGCGACATGGTGATGAAGGTCCGCAAGAAGCAGGACGGCTGGGGCGTCGAAGGGCTGATGCAGGAATACTCGCTGTCGAGCGAGGAAGGCGTGGCGCTGATGTGCCTGGCCGAGGCGCTGCTGCGCATTCCCGATGCCGGCACGCGCGACGCGCTCGTCAAGGACAAGATTGCGCGCGGCAACTGGCGTTCGCACCTGGCGCCCGATCATTCGCTGTTCGTCAATGCCGCGACCTGGGGCCTTGTCGTCACGGGCGAGCTGACCGAGCGTACCGACGAATTCGGCCTGGCCGCCGCGCTGAAGCGGCTGATCGGCCGCGCGGGCGAGCCCGTGATCCGGTCCGGCGTGCGGCTGGCGATGGAATTCATGGGCGAACATTTCGTCGCGGGCGAGACCATCGACGAGGCGATCCGCCACGCCAAGGGCCCCGAGGCGCGCGGCTTCACCTACAGCTATGACATGCTGGGCGAGGCTGCGGTCGATCTGAACGATGCCGCCGCCTATTACGCCGCCTATGAAAAGGCGATCCATGCCATCGGTCGCCGCGCCGACGGCAAGCCGGTGCACGAGGCTCCCGGCATCTCGGTCAAGCTGTCCGCCCTGCATCCGCGCTATCAGCGGGCACAGGCCGACCGCGTGATGAAGGAACTGCTGCCGCGTGTCCGCGCGCTGGCGGTGCTGGCGAAGTCGTACGGCATCGGCTTCAACATCGACGCCGAGGAAGCCGACCGGCTGGAACTGTCGCTCGACATCATCGAAGAGCTGGCCACCGCGCACGAGCTGGGCGGCTGGAACGGTCTTGGCTGCGTGATCCAGGCCTATGGCAAGCGCTGTCCGCAAGTGCTGGACTGGCTGATCGACCTGGCGAAGCGTTCGGACCGCCGCATCCCAATCCGCCTGGTCAAGGGCGCATACTGGGATGCCGAGATCAAGCGCGCCCAGCTGGAAGGTCTGCCCGACTTCCCGGTCTATACGCGCAAGGTCCACACCGACCTGTCCTATATCGCCTGTGCCCGCCAGCTGCTGGAAGCGCAGGAGCATATCTTCCCGCAGTTCGCGACCCACAACGCGCAGACGCTGGCGACGATCTATCACCTTGCGGACGAGATCAAGGGCGCCCCGTTCGAGCCGGGCGACTGGGAATTCCAGTGCCTGCACGGCATGGGCGAGGAGCTGTACGACGAGGTCGTTCCGAAGAAGAAGCTGAACCGCCCCTGCCGCATCTATGCGCCGGTCGGCACGCACGAGACGCTGCTGGCCTATCTGGTGCGCCGGCTGCTTGAGAACGGGGCTAACAGCTCGTTCCTCAACCGCATCTCGAACCC
>JAPYSD010000480.1 GCA_029936705.1 Croceicoccus sp.
GAATAGGGGTGCTGGCGCTCCACCTCGTCGAACAGGGCGGCGGCCTGCTTGACCTGCCCGCGGTCCAGCCGTTCCTTGGCCGCGAAATACAGCGTTTCCACGTCGCGCGCGACATAGGCGGTATCGGGCGCGTCGGCGCCGCCGCCGCTTCCCCCGCAGGCCACCAGCACCAGCGCGGGCGCGGCGACAAGCGCCCCGCGCAGCAGGCGGTGCATGCAGGCGGCGGAACGGGCTTGAAGGCGCTGGGGCGCAGCGGCGCGGTCGTGGGCAGTCATGCCGAGGCCTATAGCCCTGCCCGCGATGAACGCCAAGTGAAGTTGGCGCGTCCTTCCACCGGCCATTCGCCCGCCAGTGGCCATGCACCGGCCGCGCCATGCCGCCGGGCAGCACTTTCGGGCCGCGGCCCCGGTGCCTAAGGGTCAATACGCATAACCCCCCCGGCCTATTTGCACCGGCACCGCCGCGTGCGAAGATGGTCCCATGGCCCTGATGAAGAACCTTTTCCCCGCCTCGCTGACAGGGTCGCGGTCGTCCGGCACGCCGCAATTCGAACGGGTCTATGCGATCGGCGACATCCACGGGCGGCTGGACCTGTTCCGCAAGCTGATTTCCGATGTCGCGATCGACAACCGCCTGCGCGACCCCAAGGTGACGGGCATCGTGCTGCTGGGCGACGTCATCGACCGCGGCCCGCAATCGGCACAATTACTGCGTGCCTGCCGCGAACTGGCGCGCAGCACCGACCGCTTCGTCATGCTGAAAGGCAATCACGAGGCGATGATGGTCACCGCCCTGCGCCGCGATTTCAGCTTTCTTGGCCCGTGGCTGCGCTATGGCGGGCGCGAGACGCTGCACAGTTTCGGCATGACCGATGCCGAGATCGACGAGCCGGAACCCTTCGACATGGCCGCCGACGCCCGCCGCCGCATCGGCGAGGACATGCTGGACTGGATCGATTCGCTGCCGATATCGCTGCGCGCGATGAACTATCTGTTCGTCCATGCCGGGATCCGTCCCGGTATTCCCCTGAAAGATCAGGAAGAAGACGACATGCTTTGGATTCGCGACGAGTTCCTCAATTGCGATGGGGACTTTGGCGGTATTGTCGTGGTACATGGGCATACCGTGTTCGAAGGCAGGCCGGGCATCTCCGATCATCGCATCGGCATCGATACCGGCGCCTATTACACGGGACAGCTGACCGCCGTGGGGCTGGAAGCGGGCGAAGGATGGATCTTTTCCACCAGCGACCCCGACCACCCCAGGGGGCAGGCCGACGATTACGACCCGACGCGGGAGCTGGCGCAAACCGGCGACTGATCGGGACGCCAGGATTTCTCCCAGGCCGCGGGGGCGCGCGTTGGAAGTGAAGCGATGGAACTAGGTCCGATCAGGCCGCGCCGTCTGGACGCGTTCCACGACGATGCGCTCGACGCCGATCTCGCCTCGATCCTGATGGATCGCGACGGGCCACAATCGCCCGTGCGCTGGCTGCACGACTGGTGGCACCGGCCCGAGATAGAGCGCCTGTGGCAGCCCCCCGAAAGCTGGCGCGACGACGTCAAATACTACCTTCTCGCCATCGTGGTGCTGCAGGTCGTGCTCGCGCTCTCGCTGATCCTGCGCGACGGGTCGCTGGCCGAAGATTTCGGCACGCTGGCCAACGTGCTGGGCATCTGAATTCGGCGCCGTTCAGCCCCCGGCCCTTCAACCAACGCCCTCTCCGCTCGCCCGCGCGATCAGCGTGTCGAGCGCCGCCCGGCCCGCACGCAGCTCGGGCAGGATCTGGCGCAATTCGTGATCGGTGATCCGCCGTCCCTCCTCGCTGCTGGACGCCTGCATCTCGACGATGCCGTGCAGCGCCTCGACAATGGCCAGCGTGGGGGCGCCGTCGTCGATCCCCGCCTGTTCCAGCGGCAGGCAGCGCACGTTCGCCAGCGCCAGCAGCGGATCGATCGCGCCCGGCCCGAACGCCTGTTCGATCCGGATCAGCACCGCCGGGTCCAGCGACGTCGCCTCCATCCGCGCATTGCGGACCGTGCCCGCCGAACAGTCCAGCCGCTGCGCCAGTTGCCGGTCCGATAGCGTTTCGCGCTTGCGAACGGCGGCAATGATCCGCGCTACCGCATGCCGATACCGTTCGGTCGTGATCGCCTTTTCTTTCGTGCCGGTCATCCGATATTACGCCCTTCGCAAATGCTCGCGAGTCTCAAGACAATGATCGTTTGCACGACTATTTCCCCAAGACCTTGCCCCTGCCCATAGTATATTCATCGCACCCATGAATTTCAGCCGCCGCAATTTCGTCGCTTCCGCTTCCACGCTGCTTGCCACCTCGGCCACCGTCGCCCGGGCGCAGCCCGCGCTGGTCGGCAAGCCCGTCGTGCAGCCTGCCGCGCCCGCCATGGCGCGCGATGCCTCGCTCGACCTCGTCCGGACCAGCGGCGTGCGGCCCGACCTGTTCATGTCCGCCATGGACGCGCTCGACCGCCATGGCCCTCGGCTTAAGCGCGACCGCATCGGGATCGTCGATTTCAGTGCCCAATCCTCGCATCCGCGCTTTCACCTCGTCGACCTGTCCAGCGGGCAGACCCGCTCGATGCTCGTCTCGCACGGCAGCGGGTCGGACCCGGGCTATAGCGGCTGGCTGCAACGCTTTTCCAACCGCCCCGGCTCCAACGCCACCAGCGAGGGCGCCTATGCGACCGCAGACTATTATACCGGCAAGCACGGTCGTTCGCAGCGCCTGATCGGGCTGGACCCGACCAACGACAACGCGATGGACCGCGCCATCGTGGTCCACAGCGCGTGGTATGCCGAACCCGACATGGTCGAACAGCACGGCAAGCTGGGCCGCAGCCAGGGCTGCTTCGCCTTCCCGCACGCCGACCTCGACACAGTCTTCGCGCACCTAGGCGAAGGTCGCCTGATCTACGCGCGCAAGATTGACGCCGCCGGGGGGCCTGCGGTCTTGGCATAGGCTTGGGAACAGGCTGAGATCGACCGGCGGTTTCTGTTCACCGCTTGGCCGGCACCGACCCGCAAGTCCGATACCTAGTCTGCAGAGGTAGCCTCGGCCCTTCGCCTGACGACTAATGTCAGACCACCGCGCCGCGATGATGCAAAGCTATCCCTCGGGTCGGGGAAATAGACC
>JAPYSD010000481.1 GCA_029936705.1 Croceicoccus sp.
CCGCACTCCGCAATCCTACGCCGCGAGTTGTGCCAAATGTTTTGACGACGGACACGGACTTCTCAATCGCCAGATCTTCGACGAGGTGGCCAGGCAGGCCGAGGGCTCATACGGGTCGGTCATCATGTGTGACATAGACCATTTTAAGGCAGTCAATGACCTGTATGGGCACCATGTCGGCGACGATGTAATCCGGTCATTCGCCTGCATATTATCGCATTTTGCCGATTTTGCCGGGCGCATGGGCGGAGAGGAATTCGCTATCTTGCTGAACGACACACCGCTCGAAAAAGCGCTTGATGTTGCAGACGCCATTCGGTCAGAGTTTCACCAATATCGGCATGGCGTGATTGGCGGAGATACGGCGCTGAGTGCCAGCTTTGGGGTCGCTGCGTATGATGGTCAGCATACGATCAAATCGGCCTTCCAGTTGGCCGACAAAGCCCTCTACCAAGCTAAGACCGGCGGACGGAACCGTGTGTGCTACGAATCGGTAGAGATGCCAAGGGCCACCCGGCTCGAACAAGCGGCATAGCCGGCGTATGGCCAAGTACCCAGTTCGACATTCGAAGACTTAGGACTGCATCGGCTAGCGCGCGGAACGCCAGACCTTTCCTCGTGCGAACGCTTGCCCCCCGATGGCCTTCCACCTGTCCTGACACCTCCTCGGTAGAATGGGAGGTCGCTATCGCGGTTCTCCCGCCGCGAATGACAGTGTTCCGGAGGTTGGATAGTCCGCGCACATTATTGCGGTAGCAATCACCTGAACGCGCTCGCTGGATGCAGAGTTACCGAGAGATAGGCACAGGAGGCCCGTTTTGGACTTTCTCTAAACCGGCATAGGGGTCGAGCGGAAGGTCGAACTACCCGGTTTCTTGGCACTGAAAGTCAACTGCGTCACCCCACTGCACACGCTGCTCGACCGCAGAATGTTTTGCTGTGTACTCGCATAAGATGGTCTTGCACCAGCGCCGCTCATCCAAGCATCAGCCGAATTGGCTGATCATCCTATAGCCGAGATCGCGGCCTAATAAGAAAGGGCGGCACCGTCAGCACCGCCCTTACCAATTATCGTTCGCAGCAGCTTACGCGTTCTCGCGCGGCCTGTGTACCTCAGGCTTGCGACCAAGGCCGATCTGCTTGGCCAGTTCGCGGCGCTTTTCAGCATAGTTGGGCGCGACCATCGGATAATCCGAGGGGAGGGACCATCGCTCGCGGTATTGTTCCGGGGTCATACTATAATGCGTCATGAGGTAACGCTTGAGCATCTTCAGCTGCTTACCGTCTTCCAGGCAGACGATGTAATCGGGCTTCACCGAAGCACGGATGGATACTGCCGGTTCTGGGCGGACCTCCTCCTCTTCCTTGCATTCACCGCAAGTTGACAGCGCTTCGAAAACCTGGGTTATCAGGAAAGGAACATCATCGACAGAAACAGTATTATTCGAAAGGTGCGCGCTGACGATATCAGATGTCAGCTCGATCAGGCCGGTATTGTTTACCGGAGACATGTCGTTCATCGAGGAGTCCTTCAAGAGAGTGGGGGGCAAGTTTGCGGGGACACACCGCAATACTCGCGACAGCCAATCTAGGCATCTTCGATTACATCGGCAACCTCGCCCGCGTCGCGCGCTACAAGAAGCGTCCGAAAGAAGTCGTCGCCTCAATCAAGAGTTGTCAACGTCAGCAGCTCTAGGTCCTCGAACGCGGCACCAAGCATCTTGCGCTTAGCACCAGGGCCGAGGTGATGACCACCTCGACCATCCATCCAGCCTCGAAACCCGCCAACGTTGCTCGTGGTCCACGCCATTGACACTTTCATGACGCTGCGGGCTCCTGAAATCGTCAAGAAGACCACGACCCGGCAGACCGCCGAACTGAACCGCAAGCTCCCCTACACGGTCGTCACCCGACCTCCCGACCGAAGCATGGATGATCGAAATTGGCGCTTGCATCTCGTGTATAACGATCGTCCCGCCAAGCGCTTCACGGGCCAGGCAGCAGATCACCTCGCGGATCGCGAGCCAAGAACTAGCCAACAAGCTATGGGCCGCTTTCGAGTAGCGCAAAAAGCAATAGCCTCCGATCTATCGGAGCAAATTGGTGCATGGGATTTCACCGTGCAATTCACGTATCGGAAGCCCAGCGGCGATAAGATGACGACCAGACCCTTCAAGCAGCGAAAGGATCGTGATTGCAACAATCGCGCGTTCCTTCCCAATCTACGCGAGAGACTGGCAGATCTGAACAACCGCGAACTCGAGCACGCACGCATCGAACGGCGTGTTGATCACCGAAGCCACAGTAGGATCGGTATCCCTGTTGAGGCGAACCTTTTCTGGAAGCGCAACCGCCAAACATGAGAGACTGCTGGGGATCACAGCGCGAGCAGATTGATAGCGAGTTCCCGCGTCGGCTCGATTTTCTCACATTTGGCCTATGCTGAGAGCGAGGGGTTAGTCGGACGTGTTTCTCAACCTGCCCATGTCCATCCTAAAATGGAGGCATGGCAAATGGATACGAAGATCGTGAACTCGACGCAGCACGCGAGAGTCTGAAATCACTCACCGACAAGGGCGAGAGCCTGCGTGCCTCTGGCGGTAACCTCGACCGAAACGGTGAGCCTAGCTTCACCGCCAGCCTAGGCGGTCCGTCGTTCACTCCATCATCCTCCGATTGATTGGCAGCCGCGCCCAAAAGCCTGCGCAGAGCTGACGCGCTCGACATGGGGCCCCAGCTCGACAAGCGAAAGAAGGATAGCCACATCACTGGCCAGGTCGGCGGACGGGCTGTCCGGCGGCCAAAGCCAATGAGCTGGGCTGAGCCCGAAGGACCGAAGAAGCCTCAGGAGGCATCGCGCCGATACACGAAGCTCAACATTCCCGCCGCGCGTCCCTTGAGGGCCGCAAACGAAGCCGGTGCCACCAGCTTTCATTTTTCGCACGAAGCGATCAGCAAGACACGCAGCGAGAAGGTCTCGTCACGCGGTACGAAGAACCGCCGGGGCGCTGCAGCTGACCACACGAGCTATATCGAGCGAGACGGCGCGGTCGCGAAAGGCGATCAAGGCGGCCTCGACCAGATCCAGGCCGAACTTCTCGAACAGGCCAAAAACAATCCCGAGTTGGCCCGTCAGCTTGGGCTCGAAGCGCC
>JAPYSD010000482.1 GCA_029936705.1 Croceicoccus sp.
CGGCACGATCCGCAACATCCTGGGCGGCGTCGTCTTCCGCGAGCCGATCGTGATCTCGAACGTGCCGCGCCTGGTGCCGGGCTGGACCGACCCGATCGTCGTGGGCCGTCACGCGTTCGGCGACCAGTACCGCGCGACCGACACGCTGATCCCCGGCAAGGGCAAGCTGCGCCTCGTCTTCGATTCCGAGGACGGCAAGAACGACATGGACCTGGAAGTGTTCGACTTCCCCTCGCCCGGCGTTGCCATGGCGATGTACAACCTGGACGATTCGATCCGCGACTTCGCGCGCGCCTCGTTCAACTATGGCCTGAACCTGGGTTGGCCGGTGTACCTGTCGACCAAGAACACGATCATGAAGGCCTATGACGGGCGCTTCAAGGACCTGTTCGAGGAAGTGTTCCAGACCGAGGGCTTCAAGGAGAAGTTCGACAAGGCCGGCATCACCTACGAGCACCGCCTGATCGACGACATGGTCGCATCGGCCCTGAAGTGGAGCGGCAAGTTCGTCTGGGCCTGCAAGAACTATGACGGCGACGTGCAGTCCGACACGGTGGCGCAGGGCTATGGCTCGCTGGGCCTGATGACGTCGGTGCTGATGGCGCCGGACGGCAAGACGGTCGAGGCGGAAGCCGCGCACGGCACCGTCACCCGCCACTATCGTCAGCACCAGCAGGGCAAGGCGACGAGCACCAACCCGATCGCGTCGATCTTCGCATGGACCCGCGGCCTGATGTATCGCGGCAAGTTCGACGATACGCCCGAGCTGGTGAAGTTCGCCGAGACGCTGGAGCAGGTCTGCATCGAGACCGTGGAAAGCGGTTCGATGACCAAGGACCTCGCCCTGCTGATCGGTCCCGACCAGAACTGGATGACGACCGAGCAGTTCTTCGAGGCGATCGTCAACAACCTCGAGGCGAAGGTGGCCAACTGGGCCTGATCCTTCGTTTCATGTGCTAGGATGGCACCGGTTCCGCAGCACGCGGATCCGGTGCCTTCGCATTTCCAGACCCGCCCATTTTTCCCCGGGAAGTTCCTATGGCCAATACCCGCGCCCGCCTCGAAGTCCGCCAGGCACGAGCGTCCGACGTCTCGGGCATCGCTGCCCTCGTCCGCCGCGTCTATGAAGACATGCCCGCCTATACCTATGGCGAAATCCGCGGCCAGATGAACAATTTCGCCGAGGGCTGCTTCGTCGCCAAGCTCGACGGCAAGATCGTCGGTTATTGCGCGTCGATGCGGGTGTCGCAGTCGCTTGCCTTTTCGCCGCACGACTGGGACGAGATCACGGGCAACGGCTTCGGATCGCGGCATGATCCGACCGGCGACTGGCTCTACGGCTACGAGATGTGCGTCGACCCCAAGGTGCGCGGCACGCGGATCGGGCGGCGGCTGTACGAAGAACGGCGCGCGCTGGCAGAGCAGCTGGAGCTGACCGGGATCGTCTTTGCGGGACGCATGCCCAATCTGCGCCGCTTCTGGCGCCGGGTCGAGGGGCCGGAGGATTACCTGGAGAAGGTGATCGAGGGGAAGCTCCACGATCCCGTCCTGCGCTTCCAGATGGCCAACGGGTTCGAACCCGATGGCGTGATGAAGAACTACCTGCCCGAGGACAAGAAATCCAAGGCCTTTGCCGTGCGCATGGTCTGGAAGAACCCGTTCGTCGACCGCGACCAGCCGACCAAGTTCCGCCTGCCGCGCGGGGTCGAGCAGGTGCGCATCGCGACCTGCCAGCTGCAGGCGCGCGCGGTGAAGGACTATGACGAGTTCATGCGCGGCATCGAGTATTTCGTCGATGTCGCAGCCGATTACGAAGCCGACTTCATCCTGTTTCCCGAGCTGTTCACCCTGCCCCTGCTGTCCTTTGCCGAAAAGGAACTGAGCCCGCAGGAAGCGATCGAGGCGCTGAGCTGGTACACGCCCAAGATCCGCAAGGCGCTGTCCAAGATGGCGCTGGAATACAACATCAACATCATCGGCGGGTCGCATCCCACCCGCATGGAGGACGGCGACATCCACAATGTCGCCTATGTCTGCCTGCGCGATGGATCGATCCACGAGCAGGAGAAGATCCACCCGACGCCGAACGAGGATTACTGGTGGAACATCAAGGGCGGCGATTCCATCGACGCCATCCAGACCGACTGCGGCCCGATCGGCGTGCTGATCTGCTATGACAGCGAGTTTCCCGAACTGGCCCGCCGCCTGGTCGACGAAGGGGCGCGCATCATCTTCGTGCCGTTCTGCACCGACAGCCGGCAGGGCTACATGCGCGTGCGCTATTGCGCGCAGGCCCGCGCGATCGAGAACCAGTGCTACGTCGTGATGAGCGGCAATGTCGGCAACCTGCCGAACGTGGGCAACATGGACATCCAGTACGCCCAGTCCTGCATCCTGACGCCCTGCGACTTCCCCTTTGCGCGCGACGGCATCGCTGCCGAGGCGAGCGAGAACGTCGAGACGCTCACGATCTCGGACGTGAACCTGGCGGACCTGTCATGGGCTCGTGCCGAGGGTACGGTGAAGAACCTCGCCGATCGTCGGTTCGACCTGTACCATATCGAATGGGACGGCAAGGTCGGCAAGGTCGCCCCCGAACCCGAACAGATCGCCGAGGCGCAGGGCGGCAAGCCGCTGGGGCCGAAGCACGCTGGCGGCGGTTGAGGCTGCATTCCTTGCCGTGACATGTATGCGGCCGGGCTGATCGGTTCGGCTGCATACAGGTCGGGTAGCGGCTGCCAATATCCTGATACGCAACGGTTTGCCTACCCACCGCGATCGGCGGGATGGGTCGCGCGCGCTAATGCCCGCTTCACGCCGAGGCCGATCACAAATCAGAATCAACAACCAAATAAAATGCTATTGCGAGTCTCTTGCATTATGAGCGCGATCGTGAAATCGTGGCCTTCAATTCAGCAAAGGGAATCAGCATGTATCGATTTCTCGATCGGAACCTGTCCGACCTCGACGAGGGTGCGCGGTTTACCGTAGATGCCATTCGCAAGTGGGTGACGGCGGTGGCCGACCGGCAATGCCCGGCCGATGCGGTGACGCCCGCGTTTCTCGACCGGCGGCTGATCGGCGCGCTTGCGCCGTTTCACCGCGCCCTGACGCTACTGGTGGTGCATGGGCGGATGCAG
>JAPYSD010000483.1 GCA_029936705.1 Croceicoccus sp.
TCATGCGCAGCTGGTTGATGAAGATCACCATGCACTTGGAGCGGTTGATCGAACCGGTCAGCTTGCGCAGCGACTGGCTCATCAGGCGGGCCTGGAGGCCGACGTGGCTATCGCCCATTTCACCTTCGATCTCGGCGCGCGGCACAAGCGCGGCGACCGAGTCGACCACGAGCACGTCGATTGCATTGGAGCGCACCAGCGTATCGGTGATCTCGAGCGCCTGTTCGCCCGTGTCGGGCTGCGAGACGATCAGTTCGTCGATGTTGACGCCCAGCTTCTTGGCATAGACGGGATCGAGCGCATGCTCGGCGTCCACGAACGCCGCGGTTCCGCCCGACTTCTGCGCCTCGGCGATCACGTGCAGGGCCAGGGTGGTCTTGCCCGAGCTTTCCGGGCCATAGATCTCGATGATGCGGCCCTTGGGCAGGCCGCCGATGCCGAGAGCGATGTCCAGTCCCAGCGATCCGGTCGAGATCGCCTCTACATTCATCGCTTCGCGGCTGCCCAGCTTCATGGCCGAGCCCTTGCCGAATGCCCGATCAATCTGGGCGAGTGCGGCGTCCAGCGCCTTTTGACGATCCACGGTGGATTCCCCGTTCACGAGTTTCAGATTAGCTGCCATTTTCCGGCCCCCTGATGCCTAGTTAGTTGCCCCCAAAGGTCAACCGCATGGACAGCTATGTATCGCATATGTTCTACCAGAACAAGGGGAGAACAAAGAAATTTCCTACAGACCGTTTTCGCCGGTTTCCGCGGGTTTCCCAGCCGCAGCCGTCCCGCCCAAGATAGCCCCAACTTTCTTTCCTATCTGCGCGACGGAAAACGGTTTTGGCAGGAAATGCATGCCGGCGAAGTCGATCTCGCGCCTCAGCTGCTCCTCGGCATAGCCGGACATGAACAAGACCGGCAGGTCCGGCTTCAACTTGCGAATCTCGCGCGCCATGGCGGGGCCGTCCATCGTGGGCATCACGACGTCCGAGATCACGAGGTCGAATTCGCCCCCGTCCTGCACGATCTGCAGGCCTTCCTCGCCATCCTTGGCAGTCGAAACCTTGTAGCCCTGCCGCGTCAGGGCGCGCTCGGCGACGGCGCGGACGGTGTCCTCGTCCTCGACCAGCAGGATCGCGCCGGTACCGCCAAAGACGGCGCGCGGCTCGGCCTCGGCCTGCTGGCGGATGGGCTCGGACCCTGCCACCGGAACGTGGACCGGCAGATAGACGGTAAAGCGCGCGCCTTCGTCCGGGTGGCTCTCGGCAAAGATGTAGCCGCCGGATTGCTTCACGATGCCATAGACGGTCGACAGCCCCAGCCCGGTGCCCTTGCCCATCTCCTTGGTGGTGTAGAACGGCTCGAAGATCTTGCCCAGCGCGTCGCTGGGTATCCCGGTGCCCGTATCCTCGACCACCAGCGCGGTGTAGTTGGCGGGGGGCAGCACCTCGTTCTTCATCGCGCGTACGTCGCGCGGCCCGATCCTGCGAGTCGAGATGGTGAGCGTACCGCCATCGCTGTCGGTCTTGGACATCATGGCGTCGCGCGCGTTCACGGCAAGGTTGATGATGACCTGTTCCAGCTGCTGCGGATCGGCGCGCACCGCGCCCAAGGCCCGATCGTGATCGACGCGCAGCTGGATCTTTTCACCGATCAGACGCTTGAGCAGGTTCGACACCTCGCTCACCACGTCGGGCAATTGCAGCACCTGCGGACGCAGCGTCTGTTGCCGTGAGAAAGCAAGCAACTGGCGCGTCAGCGACGCTGCACGGTTCGAGTTGGCCTTGATCTGCTGGATGTCGTCGTAGTCGCTGTCACCCGGCGCGTGGCGCAGCAGCATGAGGTCGCAGTAGCCGATGATCGCGGTGAGCACATTGTTGAAGTCATGCGCGACGCCGCCCGCCAGCTGGCCCACGGCCTGCATCTTGGTCGCCTGCGCCACCTGCCTTTTGAGCCGCGTTTCCTCGGTCGTGTCTTTAAGGCTCAACAGCACCGCGGCATCGCCCAGCCCCCGCACACCCGCCAGGCTGAGCGTGATGGGCTCGTCAGGGCTCGCCTCCAGCCGGACCGGCATTGCACCTGCCGAGGATGATCCCGCAGCATGGCGGCGGATCGCGTCGGCGAAGGGGCCCTTGTCCTCGCGCACCACCAGGTCGCTGGGGAACGGCGGTATCTCGCCCTGCTCTTCCAGTCCGGCCGCGCGGCGGAACGCCTTGTTGGCGAACAGGAAGCGCCCGTCGCGGTCGGTCATCGCCAACCCCAGCGGCAGCAGCGCAAGCAATGCCTCGATCTCTGGCAAAGCGGCGGAATCGTTGCGCCTGATGCCGCCGTCCAGGATCAGGAACAGCGAAGGCGCAGTGTCGTCGACCGGCACGTCGGGATCTGCGATGGGGAAGTGAAGCAGCCGCAAGTCCTCGCCGCTCGTCCCCTCTCGCGCATAGAAGATGCGCTCGTAATCGTCGGCGGTCAAAAACTCCACGAATTCGCGGCCCGCCAGTTCGGAATCGCTGTCCCCGGTCGCGCGGCGCAGGAAATCCTCGTTCGCGCCAAGGATTTCCCCATCCGCGTTGACCGCGGCAGCCTGGATTCCGGCGCGTGAAAGGGCCTTGCCCAGCTTGTCGCCCAGCTGCCGCGTAACGCGGGCACCCAGGTCGACCATCTCGACCGGTGCGAGTTCCCAGACCAGATAGTCCTGACCGCGCCCTGCGCGCCGAACCTCGGCACGCCAGCGTCCGCTGGTACCGACCAGCGAGTCGACCTGGCAGGCGCCGGTACGCCATGCCTCGCGAGCCGCTTCGCGAAGGCGTTCGTGCGAATTGTCGTCCAGCGCCAGATGGGGCGGCGCGTTGTCGAAACCGAACCATTCGCCGTACCGCGTATTCGCACAGACGACGCGGCCCGCGCCATCGGTGATGACGGCAGCCATGTTGTCCCGCTCGATCGCCGAAACGGTTACCGACCAGTCGGGCGGGGCCAGGCCATCCCGCACGGGTGCGGCATTGCGCGCAGCCAAAGTGCGCAGCACCAGCGCGAACACGACCGCACCGCCGGCATAGGCCGCCGTCAGCAACCACAGTCCGGTCAGCAACTGGATGATGACGGCGCTTGCCACCAGCGCAAGCGCGACGGGAAGCCAGTCCGGCCAGCTTGAG
>JAPYSD010000484.1 GCA_029936705.1 Croceicoccus sp.
GAGCGCGAGCGCCATGGCCGCGTTTCAGCACCTGTTCAGCGCTTCAAGTC
Source organism: Croceicoccus sp. (assembly GCA_029936705.1). Taxonomy (GTDB): domain Bacteria; phylum Pseudomonadota; class Alphaproteobacteria; order Sphingomonadales; family Sphingomonadaceae; genus Croceicoccus. The sequence goes on from JAPYSD010000484.1 coordinate 51, forward strand.
AAGTCTGCTGACCGGACGAATGCACATGGACGGGCAGATGAAATACAGGATGTTGACGGGCCTCGCCGCCCTTGGCGCCATGGCGGCAGCGGTTTTGCCCGCGGCGGCGCAGCAGCAATGGGGCTTTTCCGACAAGTATCCCGAGATCGACAGCGTGCCGGAAGGGAGCTTTGCCGAACGGCTGCTGGAGGCGCATAACGACGAACGCGCGCGCGTCGGCGTCCCCGCCTTGCAATGGGATCCCCGGCTTGCCGCCGAGGCGCGGCAATGGGCGGGAGAGCTGGCACGCAGGCAGACCATGGCCCACGCCGAACCGGCGGCCAGGCGCGGGGCGGGTGAGAACCTTTGGCGCGGAACCGAGCGCTACTACTCTGCCGAGGAGATGATCGAGACCTTCATCGACGAGAAGCGCCATTTCACGCGCGGGACTTTTCCCGATGTCTCGACCACCGGCCAATGGCGCGACGTGGGACATTATACGCAGCTGATCTGGCGCGACACGCAGAAAGTCGGCTGCGCGGTGGCAGCGGGCGGCGGTCAGGACTGGCTGGTCTGCCGATACTGGCCCGCCGGCAACACGATGGGGCGCCCGGTACTCTAGACCGGCCAGCGAAAGGCGATCCGCCGGGTGCCGAGCGGCCGCGCCAATGCATCGAAGCTGCGCTCTGCGATGATGCCCGATCCGTCGCGCCCTATGGTGACGACCGTGCTGCAACGCGTGCCATAGCGGGGATTGGCGATGAAGACGGGCGCATAATCCGGTTCCGGAGCGTGCATCGGCGCCGGGTCCGCGGGGCGCGGGGTTTCGGCGCGCAAGGCCAGGAACAGCGGTTCGATGTCCGCATCCCGGCCCGCCAGCCAGTTGGCGAGATCGTCGCAAAGCCGGGCAGTCTTGGGCCAGGGCGGGCTGAACGGTCCGTTCGACAGGCCATGGATGCCGCCCGCCAGCGCTTCAACGCGCGGTTCGGGATAATTGGTGAGGAAACGCGCCCCGCCGGGCGCCGCATGAAACGCGTTGAGCGGGTTCATTGCATCCAACTGCGCCGGCTGGCGCCCGGCGAGCAGATCGGTCACCACCGCGCCGCGTGACGGCCTGTCAGGCTCAAACCCGGCCGGATCGCGAAAATTGGTAAGCAGCGCGAAATGCCCGGCCCGCGATATGCCGAGCCAGGTTCCGCCGCCGCGCAGGTCGCGTCCGGCGATGATGCCGGGGGCGTCGGCCCAGCGCTCCAGCGGGGCGGCGGGCCTGTCGTGGAACTCGTCGCGATTGGCGATGGCGACAAGCATATGGTCCGGGTGGCAATCCCATGCCACGGCAGCAACGCACATCGCTCAGCCTTCGCTCCCTATCGCCGATAGGGGGCTGCCTAGGGTATCAGGGCGCCGAGCGCCAGAGCGCCCCTCAGCAGCAGGCGCGGAAGACCGGCTTTGGCTTGGGGCGGCGGACTTCGAAATGCGCGCCGCGCAGGCGGGCCAGCACGAATGTGTGAACCGCGGGATAGAGCGGATTGACGAAGCGCAGATGCGCCGCCTGTCCGCGCTCGATCCACTGGACCTCGGCATCGATGGCCGACAGGCCGCCGAACGAGATGGTAAGCTTGTCACGCGGACCGAGCTGCCGCGAGATACCCTCGATCCGGGCGCCGTCCTGCGTCAGTTCCACCAGGTTGGCGGGAAAGGAAACACCCGTTCCCATGCGGTAGCGACACCGCGCCTTGATGGCTTTCTGATCGATGATCGGGGTGATTTTGAGACGACCCACACAAATCTCCTGAGCTCGAGATTTCTTGGGGGAATTGTGCGGGTGCGGTTATTGAGATTCCCTTAATGCCGGGTCAGGGCATCGGCTGCGGATCAAGCACGGCCGGGGCCGTAAGGTCAGACGCCGAATTGTTCGGCGACCAGCTTTGCAAAGGCGTCGGCGCGGTGGCTGATCGCGTGCTTCTCATCCGGATCGATCTCGGCAAAAGTCCGGTCGCGGCCCGCCGGTACGAACACCGGATCATAGCCGAAGCCCAGCGTTCCGCGCGGCGGCCAGGTCAGCGATCCCTCGGCGCGGCCTTCGTAGATGGCGTGACGCCCGTCAGGCCACGCGATGGCCAATGTGCACGAGAAATGCGCGCTGCGGTCGACACCAGTGCCTTGCTCGGCCAGCAGCCCTTCGACCTTGCCCATCGCCATGTACCAGTCGCGGCCCGGATCGCCCTCGAACCATTGCCGTTCGGCCCAATCGGCGGTGTAGACGCCGGGCCGGCCGCCCAGCGCATCGACCGACAGCCCGCTGTCGTCGGCCAGCGCCACGATCTGCGACGCTTCCGCCGCCGCACGCGCCTTGATCAGCGCGTTTTCGGCGAAAGTCGTCCCCGTCTCGGCCGGCTCGGGCAGGCCCAGCGAGCCTGCCGAGATGCAGTTCATGCCATAGGGCGCGAGCAGGGCCGAAATCTCTTTCAGCTTGCCCGAATTATGCGTGGCGATGACCAGCGAACCGGAACCGAGGCGGGGCGCGTCGTTCATGCGCCGGCGACCGCCGCGGCCTGGGCGCGGAAGATCTCGTCGCAGCCGGTGCGGGCAAGGCGCAGGAGGCGCAGCAGCTGCTCCTCGTCATAGGTCGCGCCCTCGGCCGTGGCCTGCACCTCGGCGATGTGGCCGCCTTCGATCAGCACGAAATTGGCGTCGGCATCCGCGCTCGAATCTTCCAGATAGTCGAGGTCGAGGACCGGCGTGCCGTTGTAGATGCCGCACGATACCGCCGCGACCTTGCGAGTCAGCGGATCGTCCTTGATCGCGCCCGACTTCATCAGCCCCTGGACCGCGAGCCGCAGGGCGACCCACGCGCCGCTGATCGACGCGGTGCGCGTGCCGCCATCGGCCTGGAGCACGTCGCAGTCGAGCGTGATCTGCCGCTCGCCCAGCTTCTTCATGTCGGTCACCGAACGCAGCGAACGGCCGATCAGGCGCTGGATTTCCTGGGTGCGGCCCGACTGCTTGCCCTTGGCCGCCTCGCGGCTGCCGCGCGTGTGGGTGGCGCGGGGCAGCATCGAATATTCGCCCGTGACCCAGCCTTCGCCCTTGCCGCGCA
>JAPYSD010000485.1 GCA_029936705.1 Croceicoccus sp.
CTTCCCGCGATGGTGCCGTTGATCCCCTCGCCCGCCAGCAGCAGCGTGCCGCGCACGCCGTGGTCCTTGCACACCCCCTCGAGCGGGGCGCGCAGCGACGCGGGATCGTCGAAACGGGTAAAACGATAAAGCGCCGCCACGGTCAGCGGCGCGCCGGAAGTGCCAGTGTCGGTCATCACCGCCCCATAGCGGCCCGATGCGCGTACGTCAGCCGCCGAACGCGCTCTATTTTCCCGATGCCGCGTCACCGTCGCGGCCAGCCGCAATCGGCGGCGTTTCGGCGGGGATGGCCAGCTCGATCGTGCAACGCAGCCCCTCGCGCCGGTAATCCAGCGCGGCGCTGCCGTCGTGCTGGGTGACGAAGCCCTGTTCGATCAGCCGCGTGCCGAAACCGGTGCGCTCGGGCTTTTCGACCGGCGGGCCGCCGGTTTCGCGCCAGTCGATCGTCAGGCGCTGCGTATCCTCGTCCCCCGGCGCGACCGACCAGTCGACCTTCACCCGCCCTTCGTCCGACGCCAGCGCGCCATATTTGATCGCGTTGGTGCACAGTTCATGGATGGTCATCGCCAGCGCGACGCCGACCTGCGGCGTCAGCGTTACCGCGGGGCCGCTGAAATCGAAGCGGGCGATGTCGTCGCCCGCCGCGGCGGAGATCGCGGATTCCAGCGTTTCGCCCAGCAGCGCGGATTGCCAGTTCTGCCGCGTCAGCAGATCATGCGCCGCGGACAGCGCGTGCAGCCGCTGGTTGAAGGTGCGGCGCGCCTCGCCATCGGTGTCGATCTTGCGGAACGACTGGCTGGCCAGCCCCTGCACCACCGCCAGCGTGTTCTTGACCCGGTGGTTCAGTTCGCTGATCAGCAGGTCCTGCCGGTCGCGGGCGCGGATCTGTTCGGTGACGTCGTAACCCTGGATGAAGATGCCGGTGGCATCGCCGCCATCGTCGAAGATCGGCTGGAAGATGAATTCCAGGAAACGCTGCTCGCGCTTGCCGCCGATCTCGAAGAAGACTTCCTCGTCCCGGCCGAAATAGGGTTGGCCGGTATCCAGCACCTGGTCGAGGATGGCGACGAAGCCCTGCTCCACTACTTCGGGCAAGGCGTCGGCGACGGTGCGGCCGTTGATGTCCTGCCGCCCGACAAGCTGGAGATAGGCGCCGTTCGCCATCTGGAAGACGTGGTCGCGCCCTTCGGCCACCGCGACGAAGCCCGGCGCCTGTTCGACCAGCCGCCGCAGCCGGTCGGTCTGCGCCTTGAGGTCGAAATTGCGCGCCTGCACCGCGCCCGCGCGCTGGACCACACCCATCTGGTCGCGCATCCGGCGCAGGCCGTGCAGTTCGGTGACGTCGACCGTGTGCTGCAGGATGTAGCGCGTCCTGCCATTCTCGCACACCGGCGAATGGGTCGCGCTCCAGTAACGTTGCTGCATCACGCCGTCGGGCCCCTCGATGTCGTAGCGGATCAGCGCGAGTTCGTCCGGCTTGCCGGTGCGCGCCACCTGCGTCAGCGAATCGTAGAGCATGTCGTGGCTCTCGGTCCCCGGCTCGCTGGGAAAGGCATCGAACATGTTGCGCCCGGTGATCTCCTCGCGCGTGGACATGGTAACGGCGAGATAGGCGTCGTTCATCCATACGATGTTGAGATCGGTATCGAGAATGACATACGGATTGGGCGAGAGCGAGAAGAGAGCTTCGAAATCCATGCGGGCGGCGTTCCCCGTAAGTGTGACGAAACGCAATGCGCCACTGTCCGGTCGCCCGGGCTGGCCGCATCCGCGATCGAGTGGGCTTGGTGGAACGGATCGTGCCGAAAATCAACCGCATTGCTTCCGGCGCATCCTGCAGGTGCCGGTTCGCGGCGGTTGGTTCCGCGGCGAAGATGGCATAAGGACCGGGCGATGGATTTCGACGAACAATTGCGCCGCTATTTCGGCACCCCGGACCTGGCCCAGGTGCCGCCCTCCGCGCGCGAGGCGGGGATCGAGCACATGCGCGTGGACCTGGGCCTTGCGGCCGAGCCTGCGCAGCGGTTCGTGCTGTGGGCGCTGCTCTACACGCTGGGGTCGGCACCCGACCTGGACGTCGCTTTCAAGGACGAGAGCGAGCGCGAGGCGGCGCGCAATCTGATGGACCTGCTGGGGGCCGCCGAACAGGGCGGCTGACGACGGGCCGGCTCCGGGTCAGGCGCCGGGCACGTTGCGCAGCATGTCGAGCGCGCGCTTCACCGACAGGATCGGCTTGGCGCAGCCGTGGTGATAGAGGCCGTTCAGTGCCTGCAGCCGTTCGTCGCCGTCGTCGAAGCGGACCTCGGCGGTGGGCTGGCCGGGGGTGATCGCCTCGCGGCAACTGTGGCAATGCGGCTGCGAAGGCTCTCCGCCCGGGCCGCCGGGTTCGGTAACATCCATGAACATGAAAATCGGTTCTCCTTGATCGGCGGGGTTTTCGGGCCGCCGAGCAAGGCAATGTCGCATGCCGCGCCTGAGTGTGCGCTTAACCGATGTTACCGCCGGGGGCGGGCCACGCCCGCGCGCTGGTCGGCCATGCCCATCGCGGCGAGCAGGCCCGTGCCGTCCTGCAGGCGGCGGAAATCGTCGCGGTTTTTCATCTGCTGCCAGTCCGCGGCGATGAGCGCCTGCGCACTCGCGCCGCCCAGGGTGGTGCCGGGGCCGAGGATGACGAACAGGTCGGGCGCGAATTCGCGCGCGGCGACGGTGACGGCGGCGGTGAAATCGTAGGGCTGCGTGACCTGCGCCCCCAGCGTGTAGTCGTAGAGCGCCTGCGGGTCGCTGGCGCCCGGCCACCAGATGCGGCCATTGCCGTCCACCAGCGGCAGTTCCGGCTGATCGAACATCGCCGGGTCCAGCGCCTCGCGCCCGCGGGCGGCGACCGGTTCCTGCAGCGGCGTGTGGAACGCGGCGTGATTGGGCAGCCGCATGGGAAAGCGCTGCTGCACCGGCTCCACCGCCTGCTCGAACGCGGCCAGCCCGGCGTCGTCGCCCGCCAGTACCAGCATCCCGCCAAGATCGATCGAGAGGTGGAGCTGGCGGTCCGGCTGTGCCCCGATATCCGCCACCAGCTTCAGCATGGCGTGCTTGCGGGCCGGGTCGGGCACCCAGTCCTTGCCCATC
>JAPYSD010000486.1 GCA_029936705.1 Croceicoccus sp.
TTCTGGGGCAAGTTCGTGGTGTTCCAGGCCGCGGTCGACGCGAACATGATCGCGCTTGCCGCCATCGGCATCGCGGCCAGCGTGATCGGCGCGTTCTATTACATCAAGGTCGTGAAGATCGCGTTCTTCGACGAACCTAGCGGCCGCATCGCGGCAGAGCGGGGACCGCTGTCGCACCAGATCATCCTGCTGGTATCGTGCCTCGTCATCTCGCCGCTGGGCTATATCCTGACCCCGTGGCTTGGCGCACTGGCGGACAAGGCCGCGCTGGCGCTGTTATTCGTCGGCTGATCGCGTGATGGCCCCCGCGCCATCGACCTCGCACCGGCTTGAGATTGTCGCGCAGATCGGCTCGACCAATGCCGAGCTGATCGCGCGGTTGTCCCGCGGCGAAGCGCTGCGCGGCGGGGACTGGCTGATCGCCGACCGCCAGGTCGCAGGCAGGGGCCGCCTGGGCCGCGAATGGCGTGACGGTTCGGGCAATTTCATGGGCTCGACCGCCGTGGCGATCAGCGCGGGCGACCCACCGGCGCACACGCTGGCTCTCGTCGCCGGTATCGCGGTGCACCAGGCCGTGTCCTGCCACTTGCCGGATCCCGGCATGCTGATGCTCAAATGGCCCAACGATCTCCTGCTGGATAAGGCCAAGCTCGCCGGCATCCTGCTTGAGCGGCGCGGCGATCACGTCATCGTCGGCATCGGCGTCAATCTCGTCAGCGCGCCGCAACTGCCCGATCGCACGACTGTATCGCTGGCCGATCTGGAACTGGCGGTCGCACGCGACCGGTTCGCGGACGATCTTGCACGGTCGTTCGATGCCGAACTGGCGCTCTGGCGATGCGCAGGACTTCACGAGACCGTTACTCGCTGGACGCAGCGCGGCCCGGTGCCTGGCACCAGCCTTATCGTCAATCCGGGGACAGAGGACCGCATCGTCGGAGAATATCGCGGCCTGAACGCGGACGGCGCGCTGCTGCTGCGCTTGGCGGGCGGGGCCGATCGTGCCATTCACGCGGGCGAGGTCGAACTCCTGCGCAATGGGGAAAACTGACATGCTGCTCGCCTGCGACGTCGGCAATACGAATATCGTCTTCGCCCTGATGGACGGGTCGCAGGCGCGCACCCGCTGGCGCATCGCGTCGGATGCGCGGCGCACGGCGGACGAATATGCCGTCTGGCTGATGCAGCTGTTCGCGCTCGAGGGGCTGGACTTCAAGGCGGTGACGAAGATGATCGTCTCGACCGTCGTGCCCCGCGCGCGCCACAACCTGACCGTGCTGGGCGAGAAATATTTTGGCGGCGCTCCGCTGTTCGCGGGCGAACCGCCGGTCGCCTACGGCATCCGCGCCGACGTGGACGAGCCGGGTTCTTTGGGTGCCGACCGCGCGGTCAACATGGTGGCCGCGCACGATGCATGGCAGGGCGACCAGATCATCATCGATTTCGGCACGGCCACCACCTTCGACGTCATCGATTTCGCCGGCACCTACAAGGGCGGCATCATCGCGCCGGGCATCAATCTCTCGCTCGACGCGCTGGTGAACGCCGCGGCCAAGCTGCCGCGCATCGCCATCGAATCGCCGGGCCAGGACCGCAGCGTCATCGGCCGCAATACCGAGAGCCAGATGCAGATCGGCGTGTTCTGGGGCTATGTCGCCATGATCGAGGGGCTGGTTGCCCGGCTCAAGGCCGAGATCGGCCGCCCCGCGCGGATCGTAGCCACGGGCGGGCTGGCGGTGCTGTTCGACGAATGCACCGATATTTTCGACCATATTGATGTCGATTTGACGCTCCGGGGGCTATCAATTCTGGCGGAGCGTACCGATATTGCTCGGTGATGACTCCTAAAAACGAACTGATATTCCTCGCGCTCGGCGGGTCGGGCGAGATTGGCATGAACGTCAATCTCTATGGCTGCGACGGGAAATGGCTGATGGTCGACCTGGGCATGAGCTTTGCCGACCCCGGGTACCCGGGCGTCGACCTGGTGTTCGCCGATCTCGACTTTATCGAAGAACGCGCCGAAGACCTTGTCGGCATCGTCCTCACCCACGCGCATGAGGATCACATCGGCGCCGTCCCCTATTTCGCGGGCGACCTGGGCGTGCCGATCTACGCCACGCCGTTCACCGCCGCGCTGGTGCATGAAAAACTGCTGGAAGCCGGGATCGAGAAGGAGGTGGAGATGCATGTCATCGATCACCTCGACAGCTTCCGTCCCGGCGGCTCGATCTCGCCGTTCCAGGTGCGTTACGTTCCGCTCGCGCATTCCATCGCCGAGGGTAACGCCGTGCTGGTCGAGACGCCCTATGGCCGCGTCTTCCACACCGGGGACTGGAAGCTGGACGACGATCCGCAGATCGGCGCTCCGGCGACGGCCCAGGAACTGACCGAGATCGGGGACGAGGGTGTACTCGCGCTCGTTTGCGATTCGACCAATGTGTTCAATTCCAGCGCCTCGGGCAGCGAGGGCGAGGTGCGGGCCGGCCTTGATGCCGAGGTGGCGCGCCACAGCGGCAAGCGCGTGCTGGTCACGACATTCGCGTCCAATGTCGCGCGCCTGCAGACCCTGGGCCAAGTGGCCAAGGACACTGGGCGCCAGCTATGCGTGGCGGGGCGGTCGCTCGACCGCATCATCCGGGCCGCGCAGGCCAACGGCTATCTGCCCGATTTTCCCGATACGGTGGATTTCGACGCAGCCATGCGGCTGCCGCGCGGCGAGGTGCTGATCATCGCGACCGGCGGCCAGGGCGAGCCACGTGCCGCGCTGGCTCGCATCGCGGCGGAGCAGCATCCGATCGACCTGGAAAAGGGCGACGTCGTCCTGTTCTCAAGCCGCCAGATCCCCGGCAACGAACTTGCCATCGGGCGCATCATGAACCAGCTCGCGTCGCGCGGGATCGACATGGTGACCGACCGGCAGGAACTGATCCACGTGTCCGGCCATCCGGGACGTCCCGAGCTCGAGGCGCTCTACGGCTGGATCCGGCCTGAGATCCTGGTGCCCGTTCACGGCGAAATGCGGCACATGGCCGAGCAGGCCCGCGTCGGCGCAAAGGCCGGTATCCCGAAGCAGGTGGTCCAGAAGAACGGCGACATCATTCGCCTCGCTCCCGGCAAG
>JAPYSD010000487.1 GCA_029936705.1 Croceicoccus sp.
GCCCGTGGCGATTGGCACGCTTGAGGTTCAGCCATTGCCTATCGCCATTGGCGCCCAGGCCGATGAAGATGCTGCTGCCGTCGTCCTGCCCATCCTGCCTGTCGTCCGCCATGCGAATTGCCGTCTCCTGTCTTGCGCCGGTGCAGCCGGGCTGCGCCGGCGGGGGCCCTGATTGCCGCGATCCGCGCGTGGGGGTCAAGCGCACATTGGCGTCCCCCACTACCCTCGCCAGCGCGCGCGCTGCATGCGGGACTTGGCTTTGTTACAATCGTCACTAACATGGGTGCCTTGAAGGGCGCGGGACCAAGGACGCGATACGCGCGGCGTGCCCGACTTCTGGAGGACTGCTTGAACGCCGATACAGCCAACCCGCCGCGATTGCCGGGCAAGCGCCGCCGCCTGCTGTCCGCGCTGCTCGTGCTGGTCGCGATGGCGCTGGGCATCCTGCTGTCGGTGCTGCTGGTGTGGTCCACCCTGTCCAAGGAACGCGCCGAGCGCGTGCAGACCGCCCGCTATGCCGAGGTCGTGTCGGCGCTGCGCGACATCAACCGCGCCGCGCTGAATGCCGAGACGGGGCAGCGCGGCTATTTCATCACGCTCGACCGGCGTTACCTCGCCTCGTACCAGTTCGGGCGCGATCTCTATCCCCGTGCCATCGCGCGGCTGGAAAGCCTGTCGCAGGCGAGCGAGGATGCGCGCATCGCGGGGCTGGTGGCCGAGATCGAGCAGGCGGGCGACGCCAAGCTGGCCGAGCTGGAGCAGACGGTCGAGCTGGTCGAGGCGGGCCAGATCGCGCAGGCGCAGCAGCGGATTTTGAGCAATGACGGGCGGCTCTACATGGAGCGGCTGGGCGATGCGCTGTCGCGGCTGGAAACGGTTGAGCGCGAGCTTCAGGACCATGCCTCGCAGCAGGCGTTCGGCGCGGAGCGGCGGGTGCTGCCGCTGCTGGTGCTGGTGCTGGTGCTGATGGCGGCGGTGCTGGGCTTTGGCTTCGTGCTGGCGCTGCGCGCCGCCCGCGCCGAGGTTGCCGCCGGCCGCGCCGAGGAGCTGGAGGAAGCGCGCGACCGCGCCGATCTTTTGGCGCGCGAGCTGAACCACCGGGTCAAGAACCTGTTCGCGGTGATCCTGGCCATCGTGCGGATGAGCGCGCGCGGCCAGCCCGAGGCGGCGCCCGTGGTCGACAATATCGCGGCGCGCATCCACGCGCTGCTGGAGGCGCATAACGTGACGCAGGGCCCCGACGGCGCGGGCGGCGAGGGTGAGGCCGATATGGGCGTGCTGGTTGAGAAGGTGCTGGCCCCCTATCGCAGCAGCGGCAACCAGGCCGACATCGGCGGCGAGACCGTGCTGCTGTCGGGCACGCAGGCGACGCCGATCGGGCTGGTGCTGCACGAACTGGCCACCAACGCGGTCAAGTATGGCGCCTGGGCCAGCGAGGGGGAGGGCGACAAGGGCACGATCGCGATCCACTGGCAGGAAGAGGACGGCCATGTCGTCCTGCGCTGGACCGAGACCCGCCCCTCGATCAAGGTGCCCGACGGGCACGAGGGTTTCGGATCGATGCTGATGCGCAGCGCCGCACGGCAGCTGGGCGGCGAGATCGAGCGCAATTTCACCGAGGGGCGCATGGTGGTCGAGATGCGGATCCCGCAAGGCAATTGACCGGCCATTAACTGACAACCGGCGGGCGCCCTGGGCCGCCAGTGTTGCGTTGCAGCATAACGCTCACTAGCTTGGGTGTATGAGCATCGATACCATGCGCAACTGGATCCAGGCTCAGGTCGGCAGCGGTAGCGCCACCGAATGGATCATCGCCCTGATCGTCGCGGCGATTGCCGTCGCCGTCGCGCTGATCGTCCACCAGATCGCCTTTCGCATCATGCGGCGGCTGACCCATGTCAGCGCCAGCCGGGCGGACGACATGGTGCTGCGCCGGATCGCGCGGCCCACGCGCTATGCGCTGGTCGCGCTGGCGCTGGTGCTGGCCGCGCGCGAGATCGAGGCGCTGAAGGACGTGTGGGAGCGGCTGGCGGGCTTCATCATGCCCGCGCTGATCGGCTGGATCGCGATCTCGCTGTTCCATGCGCTGATCAACACCATGATCATGCGCGCCGACATCTCGGTCGAGGATAATCTGGACGCGCGGCGCAGGCGGACGCGGCTGACGATCTTCTCGCGCATCGGCACGTTCATCATCATCTTCATCGTGATCTCGCTGATGCTGCTGTCCATTCCGGGCGTGCGCGACATCGGGATCACGCTGATGGCCTCGGCAGGCCTCGCGGGGCTGGCGGTCGGCGCGGCGGCGCAGCCCGCGCTGAAGTCGCTGATCGGCGGGTTCCAGCTGGCGCTGACCGAACCGATCAGCATCGGCGATGCCGTCATCATCGGTGACGAGTGGGGCTGGATCGAGGAGATCCGCATGACCTATGTCGTGGTGAAGGTGTGGGACGAGCGGCGGCTGGTCGTTCCGACGTCGAAGTTCCTGGACGAGATCTTCCAGAACTGGACCAAGACCACGTCGCGGATCATGGGCACCGTGATGCTCTATGTCGATCCGCAGACGAAGCTGGACCCGATCCGCGAGAAGTTCATGGCGCTGGTCGAGGGCAATTCGCGCTGGGACGGGCGGGTCAAGCACATGCAGGTGACCGAGCTGACCCGCGACGCGATCGAGGTGCGCTTCCTGATGACCGCCAAGGATTCGCCGACCCTGTTCGACCTGCGCTGCGACGTGCGCGAGGCGCTGATCCAGTGGATCGCCAGCGAAATGCCGCAGGCGCTGGTGCGGCAGCGCATCCTTTCGCCCGATCCGGTCAGGATCGAGAGCGGGGGCGGCGAGCCCGGCGCCCCCGGCGCGCAGGCGATGCAATAGCGGGCGGCAGGGCCGTTTAGCCCCGCCGCCGCCTTTACGGGTCAATCCCCGCCGTTCTCGTGCTTGTTCTCGCGCGTGCTGGTCAGCATGCCCGGCGCGATGAAGCCGATGGGGTTGGATTCCGCCGCGCGCCGTTTCAGCTCGCCGCGCATCTGCTCGTATTCCTGCTCCATCTTGGCGGTCACGGTCGCGCGCGAATCCTCCAGCGCGTCGGTGAAGTCGGCGGCGCTGACG
>JAPYSD010000488.1 GCA_029936705.1 Croceicoccus sp.
GTCGGCCCGGGCGAGGCGCTGACCATGCCGTCGTTCGCGCACGACGGCGGGGAAGAGCCCGAACTGGCGGGCATCTACCTGATCGGCGATGACGGCACGCCCTATCGCCTTGGCCTGGCGCTGGCGAACGAGTTCAGCGACCACGTGACCGAGCGGCACAACTACCTCTGGCTTGCGCATTCCAAGCTCCGCCAGGCCGCCATCGGCCCCGAGCTGATGATCGGCGCCCTGCCCGGCCATATCGAGGGCACCAGCCGCATCCTGCGCAGCGGCGAGGCGGTCTGGGAAAAGCCGTTCCTTTCGGGGGAGGCGAACATGTCGCACAGCTTCGGCAACCTGGAACACCATCACTTCAAGTACGATCTGTTCCGCCGCGCGGGCGACGTCCACGTCCATTTCTTCGGCACCGCGACATTGTCGTTCAGCGACGGTGTCGAAACGCAGGAAGGCGACGTGTTCGAGATTTCCGCCGCGCCCTTCACCCTGCCGGTTTCCAACCCCCTTGCCCGCGCGGACGAGCGCGCGGTGATGGTCAAGGCGCTCTGACCGTGGAGCCGATCCGCATCGCCATCGTCGGCGTGGGCAAGATCGCGCGCGACCAGCACATGCCCGCGATCGAGGGTTCGCCCTCGTTCAGCCTGGCTGCCACGGTCAGCCCGCACCACAAGGGGCCGGAGGGCATCCCGCACCATTCCTCACTGGAAGAGCTGCTGCAGGACGGCCCCGCCGTGGATGCGGTCGCGCTCTGCACCCCGCCGCAGGTCCGTTACGACCTGGCGGTCGAGGCGCTGAAGCGCGGCGTTCACGTCTTCCTCGAAAAGCCTCCCGGCGCCACTTTGTCCGAAGTCGACGCATTGCGCGACCGTGCGGACAAGGTGGGCGTGACCTTGTTCGCATCGTGGCATTCGCGCTTTGCGGCGGGCGTCGCCCCTGCTCGCGCGTGGCTGTCGGACCGCAAGGTGCAGAAGGTTTCCATCGCATGGCGCGAGGATGTGCGCGTCTGGCACCCGGGCCAGGACTGGATCTGGGAGCCGGGCGGACTGGGCGTGTTCGATCCGGGCATCAACGCGCTGTCGATCCTGACCCATATCCTGCCCCGGCCCGTGTTCATGCAAAGCGCGGTGCTGAGCATTCCCGAGAACCGCGCGGCCCCGATCGCGGCGGACATCCATTTCAGCGACACCGGCGGCGCGCCGATCCACATGGACCTCGACTGGCGGCAGACCGGCCCGCAAAGCTGGGACATCGTGGTCGAGACCGACGAAGGCACGCTGAAGCTGTCGCAGGGCGGCGCGGTGCTGACGCTGCCATCTGGCACCGAGCATAACGAGGACCTCGAATATCCCGGCCTCTATTCGCGTTTCGCGAACCTGATCCGCGGCGGGCGCAGCGACGTCGACATCGACCCGTTCCGCCTGGTTGCCGACGCCTTCCTGCGCGGCGAGCGCAGGATCGTCGAACCGTTTCACGACTGAAAAATATTCCGCGACTGATCCACAGGGAGGGGACAGACAGCATGAGAATGATGACACGGCGATCCGCCGCGGCCTTGTTGCTGGGCACGGCCGCGCTTTCCGGCACCGCTTACGCCGATACGAACGACCAGCCCACCACCGCGGCCATCGATGCCGAGGCGGACGGCCCCGTCTATCACAAGGAAATGTTCACGCAGTTCGCCGAGCACCTGGGCAACGGCATCTATGGCGGCCTGTGGGTCGGCAAGGACAGCGACATTCCCAACACCAACGGTTTCCGCAACGACGTGATCGGCGCGTTGCGCGACCTGGAGGTGCCGGTGATCCGCTGGCCCGGCGGCTGCTTTGCCGATGAATATCACTGGCGCGAGGGCATCGGCCCGCAGGCAGAGCGCCCCGTCAAGGTCAACACCCACTGGGGCGGCGTGACCGAACCGAACGAGGTCGGCACCCACGAGTTCTTCGAACTGACCCGGCAGGTCGGCGCCGAAGCCTATGTCGCCGGCAATGTCGGCAACGGCACGCCGCAGGAAATGGCGGAGTGGGTCGAATACATGACCGCGCCCGCGGGCACGCTGGCCGAATTGCGCGCCAAGAACGGCCATCCCGAGCCGTGGAGCGTCGAATATTTCGGCGTCGGTAACGAGCTGTGGGGCTGCGGCGGCAACATGCGGCCCGAATATGCCGCCGACGTGACGCGGCGCTATGCCACCTTCATCAAGCCGCCCGCCGGAACGACGATTCTGAAGGTTGCCGCCGGGGCCAATGTCGACGACTACAACTGGACCGAGACGATGATGAAGGTCGCGGGCAACATGCTCGACGGGCTTTCGCTGCATTACTACTTCAAACCCGCGGGCGGCTGGCCGCCGCGCGCTCCCGCGGTCGATTTCGACGAGACCGGCTGGGCCGACGCGCTGCACGGCGCCTGGCGCATGGACGAGCTGGTGACGAAGCACAGCGCGATCATGGACAAGTATGATCCCGAAAAGCGCCTGTTCCTGGCGGTCGACGAATGGGGCGCGTGGTATGCACAGGATCCCAGCACGCACCCGGGCTTCCTGCGCCAGCAGAACACGCTGCGCGATGCGCTGATCGCGTCGATCCACCTCGACATCTTTGCCAGGCATGCCGACCGGGTCCGCATGTCGGCCATCGCGCAGATGGTGAACGTGCTGCAGGCGATGATCTTCACCGATGGCGACAAGATGGTGCTGACGCCCACCTATCACGTGTTCGAGATGTATCGCCCGTGGCAGGACGCGACCGTGCTGCCGATCACGATCGACACGCCAAAATATGCCAAGGGCGAATTCTCGATGCCCGCGGTCAGCGGTTCGGCGGTCCGCGCGAAGGACGGCCATGTCCATGTCGGACTGACCAATGTCGATCCCGGCGAAGCGAACACGGTAACGATCGACATGGATGGCATATCGGCTTCCAAAGTCAGCGGGCGCATCCTGACGGCGAGCGCGATCAATTCGCACAACACGTTCGATGATCCCGAAGTCGTGAAACCCGCCAGCTTCGATGGCGCGCGGATCCGGGGCGGCAGGCTGACCGTGCAGGTGCCCGCCGAGTCGGTCGTGGTGCTCGAACTGCAATGAGCGCGGCCCGCGTCCTCGGCGATTGG
>JAPYSD010000489.1 GCA_029936705.1 Croceicoccus sp.
CGGCACGACCAAGCCGACGATCGACTTGGGGCAGCCCGCTCGCTCCATCTTCTCGATCAGCGAGGGAAGCGCGCTTTCGCTGCTGGACGTACCCAGTACCAGCAGCAGTTCCGCCTTGAGGTACGAGATCAGCTTGAAGATCGAGAAGCCGGCCAGCTTCGCGACCAGGCCGAGCACGCCGATGACGAAGATGATCGACGTAAGGTAGAAGGTGGCAACCAGCCCCGCGAGGTTTGCGAGCGTGCCGACGCCATAGGCGCCGATCGTGAAGGCCATGGCGCCGAACGCGCCGATGGGCGCGGCGCGCATGATGAGCGCGACGAACTTGAAGACGATGGTCGAAATGTCTTCCAGCGCGGACAGGACGCGGTCCCCTGCCGATCCGATCAGCGCCAGGCTGATGCCGAACAGGATCGACACGAACAGCACCTGCAGGATCGACCCGCTGGTAAGCGCGGAGATCATGGTGTCGGGAATGATGCCCAGTAGGAACGCGGTGATCGAGCTTTCCTCGGCCTTGGCGGCGTAATCGCTGATCGACGCGCTATCGAGCGTGGCAGGATCGATGTTGAGCCCGGCTCCGGGCTGGACGACATTGCCGACGATCATTCCGATGATGAGCGCAATCGTCGAGAAGAAGAAGAAATAGGCAAACGCCTTGCCCGCCACCCGGCCGATCTTGGAAAGATCGCGCATCCCGGCGATGCCGGTCACGATGGTCAGGAAGATGACCGGCGCGATGATCATCTTGACCAGCTTGATGAAGGCGTCGCCCAGCGGCTTCATGGCCTCGCCCGTCTGCGGCGCGAAATGGCCCAGCAGCACGCCCGCGACGATCGCGATCAGCACCTGTACGTAGAGCATCTGCCACCATTTCTTCGCCTTGGTGGGCGTCGCCGGTTCCGCTGAATGCTGGACGTGTCGCATCTGTCTTCCTCTCTCAACCTCGCCCGTTGGACCGGGTTTCGGAGACCGCTTGATGTTGAGGCGGCCTGTTATCTTTCGAAAGATTGCACGCAATCCGCGGCTGGGACAGAAAATATGGTGGGAAAAATTGTCGCTGTATCTTAGGCATTTAGCAAACAACGCGCCATATCGGTGTGTCATTTCTTGGACACGGCCCGGGTTTCGAGTGCAAGAATATGCCCATGCCTGTTCGCAGCGAATCGAACGCCCCGCTCAAGCGAAGCGCCCTTCTGGTGGGGGCATTGCTGTTCGTCGTCCTCGTGGGATGGCTCGCAGGCATCCTCGCCAGCAGCATTGCCGAGGACACCGCACGCGCGCGTATCGAGACCGAGGCGCGGCTGCGGGCCGCGCTGCTGGAAAGTGAGCTTGCGCGTTTCCGCCTGCTGCCGTTCCTGCTGGCGAACGATACCGACGTGCAGCAGGCGCTGCGTTCGGGGGAGGGGGCGCGGGCTGCGCTCGATGCCAAGTTCGCGCGCATCGCTCGCGATACCGGGGCGGGGGCCATCTACCTGCTGCAGCCCGACGGCCTGACCATCAGCGCGAGCAATGCAGGCTCTTCGACCAGCTTCGTCGGCAACAATTACGCGTTCCGCCCCTATTACCGCGAGGCGAAGGACACGGGGTCGGGCCTGGACTATGCGCTCGGGACCGTGAGTGGGCGTCCCGGACTGTTCCTGTCGCAGCTGACGCCGTCCGGCGGCGTGGTCGTCGTTAAGCTCGAGTTCGAAGGCGTCGAAAGCGAATGGGCGCGGGGCGGCGGTGTCACGCTGGTCGAGGATCCGGCAGGCACGGTGCTGGTCACCAGCGATCCGCGGCTGCGTTTTCGCGACGACGAGAGGGCGGACGCTGCCTCGCTCTCCTCGCTGTTGCCCGAACGGCAGATCGCGGCAACGGTCCCCACCGATATCGAGAACTGGCGCCTGATCCATTCCGAGCGGCGTACGACCGCGCTGGGCGCTGTGGTGCCAGTTGCGCGGTCCGCTGGCGCGCTGGCGGCGCTGTCGCTGCTGGCGCTTGCCTGGATCGTCGCCGCGCGTCGGCGCCGGCGGCTTGAGATCGAGCGATCCCGCCTTGCTCGCACGGCAGAGCTGGAAGCGGTCGTCGAAGAACGCACGAGCGAACTGCGGCGCGAGATGGAGGAACGCAGCGCGTCCGAAGAGCGCGCCGCCGAACTGCGCGAGGGGCTGCGGCAGGCAAATAGGTTGGCGACGCTGGGTCAGGTGACCGCGGGCCTTGCCCACGAAACCGCGCAGCCCGTCGCCGCGATCAGGACCTATGCTTCCAGCGGGATTACCCTGTCAGAGCGAGGCGATCTGGATGGAGTGAACGAGAATTTCGCTGCCATCGGCCGGCTGGCCGACCGGATCGGGCGCATCACGGTCGAACTACGCAATTTCTCGCGCAAGCGCACCGGGCAGCTGACCGACGTGGCGCTGGACGAAGCGGTGTCCGGTGCCCGGCTTATCCTGAAGGAAAAGCTGCGCCCGATCGCGCTCGACATTTCGCCGGGGATCGAGGGGGTGCTGGTGCGCGCGGGCAGGGTTCGGTTGGAACAGATCCTCGTCAACCTGCTGCAGAACGCCGTCGAGGCGCTGGCGGAAACCGATCAGCCCCGGATCACGATTTCCCTTGCCCGGCGCGACCAGAGCGTCCTGCTGACGATTGCGGACAATGGGCCCGGTCTTTCCCCCGGCATGGCCGATAAGCTGTTCACGCCCTTTGCCTCCGAGCGCGAGGGCGGTCTTGGACTGGGCCTTGTCATCGCGCGTGATATTGCGCGGGACATGGGCGGCGATCTGACCCACCGCGCCTCGGACAGCGGCGGGGCGGCGTTCGAACTCACGTTGCAGGCTGGCGGAGGCGGCGCGTGACGGACGCGACGCCCGTCCTGCTGGTCGACGACGACGACGATCTGCGCGCTTCGCTTGCCCAGATGCTGGCGCTTGCCGGCTATGACGTGCGGCAGGCCGGCAACGGGCGTGAGGCCTTGCAGAAGCTCGATCGCGATTTTGCCGGGCCGGTCATCACCGACGTTCGCATGCCCGCGATGGACGGCATCGAACTGCTGGGCGAGGTTCAGAAGGTGGACCCCGAGCTTCCGGTCATCCTGCTGACGGGGCACGGCGACATCGCCATGGC